>CAIXSK010000313.1 GCA_903922075.1 uncultured beta proteobacterium
CCGGACGCAGCGCAACGCCGCCACGGGTCGAGATGAAGGACGGCAGTTCGCGGTGCATCTTGACGTCGACCAGCTTCGGATAGGCGGCGGTGTGGCAGAAGGACTGCATGACGAGGTCGGCGGAGAAGCCGAGGCAGGCCAGGTCTTTCAGTTCGTCGCGGGTCATCGGGCCGGTGGTGTCTTGCGAACCAACGGTGGTCATCTTCGGCTCGCAGTAGGTGCCGGGCAGGATGCCGGTCACGCCGCAGGCCTTGCCGACCATCTTCTGGGCCAGCGAGTAACCCTTGCCGTCGTCGGCCGGGTTTTGCGGCAGACGGAACAGGGTGGATTGCGGCAGCTTGAGGAATTCACGCGCCTTGGTGGTCAGGCCACGACCGATGATCAGGGGAATACGGCCGCCAGCGCGGACTTCGTCGAGGATGACGAGGGTCTTCAGCTGCGACTCGGCGATCGTGGCGCCGTTTTTGGTAGCGGTGACCTTGCCGGTGGCCTGGTCAACCTTCAGTTCGATCTCGTCGCCCATGTCCATCTGGCCGGCGTCGATTTCGATCGGCAGCGCGCCGGCATCTTCCATCGTGTTGAAGAAGATCGGGGCGATCTTGGAACCCAGGCAGACGCCGCCGAAACGCTTGTTCGGCACGAAGGGGATGTCTTCGCCGGTGAACCACAGCACCGAGTTGGTGGCGGACTTGCGGGAAGAACCGGTACCGACCACGTCACCGACGTAGGCGATCAGGTTGCCCTTGGCAGCCAGCTTTTCCAGTTGCTTGATCGGGCCGCGCGAGCCCGGCTCGTCGGCTTCGATACCCGGACGCGGGTTCTTCAGCATGGCCAGCGCGTGCAGCGGGATGTCCGGGCGCGACCAGGCATCCGGCGCCGGCGACAGGTCGTCGGTGTTGGTCTCGCCGGTGACCTTGAACACGGTCAGCTTCTGCGAAGCCGGCACAGCCGGGCGGGAGGTAAACCACTCGCCGTCAGCCCACGACTGCATGACGTTCTTGGCGTTGGCGTTGCCGGCCTTGGCCAGCTCGGCGACATCGTGGAAGAAGTCGAAAACGAGCAGGGTCTTCTTCAGGCCTTCGGCGGCGACAACGCCGCAGGTACCGCAAGCCAGCAGGTCGATCAGCGGCTTGACGTTGTATCCACCGAGCATCGTGCCGAGCAGTTCGGTGGCTTTTTCCTTGGAAATCAGACCGCAGGCTTCTTCACCCTTGGCGACCTTGGCCAGGAACTCGGCCTTGACCTTGGCGGCATCATCGACACCGGCCGGCACGCGGTAGGTGATCAGCTCGACCAGCGCGGCTTCTTCGCCAGCGGGGGGATTCTTCAACAGGGCCACCAGTTCGGTGGTTTGTTGCTTGGACAGGGGCAGCGGCGGGATACCGAGGGCTGCACGCTCTGCAACATGGGCGCGATAGGCTTCAAGCACGGCGACTTCCTTTCGTAAAGGGTTGCTCTGGGAAATTCTTGGCGTAATTAATCATTCTACGACAGTGGCTGGGCAAATCGGTTCTGCGGGCAACAGAGCCCCCCAATCCAAGTCTTATATATTTTATCTTTTACATGGATTGCTGTGAACTTCATTGACAGCACCGGCCCATCCAGCCCCTGCGACAGACGGACGCCGCATTTGACGGATCAGCCGGCGCTCCAAGCAAACGGCTTTGCCGGACAGCACTTCCCCGCCAGCCAAATTTTGACAAATGCGTGGAATAACTCACAACGAGTATGACGTAAGTCGTAGATATTCACCCCCTCGTCATCAGACGAGCCACTCAAAATCCAATAAATCAAGGGGCTTACATGAACAGCACACGCATAGCAATTGCTTACGACGCTAACGTAGATGAACCCGAATCTCAGCCGAAGGAGGAAGTCTCGCAGGTTGCCGATCTGATCGTTTCCTATCTGGAACAGATGGGAATCGAATACGTCTTCGGCGTTCCCGGCGGCGCCATCGAGCCACTCTACAACGCCCTGGCGCGCAGCAGCCGGCGCGGCGGCCCGCGCCCGATGGTCGCCCGCCATGAAGCCGGCGCCGCCTTCATGGCCGACGGCTATGCCCGCGAAACCGGCAAGATCGGCGTCTGCTGCGCCACCTCCGGTCCCGGCGCGACCAACCTGATCACCGGTGTCGCCTGCGCCTTCGACAACGGCATCCCGATGCTGGTCATCACCGGCCAGCCGTCGCTCCCCTCCTTCGGCAAGCGCGCCCTGCAGGAATCGGCCTGCACCGGCGTCAATACGCTGGGCATGTTCCGCCACTGCACCCGCTACAACTCACTGATCTCGCACCCGGAGCAGATCGAGTCAAAACTGATTACGGCTCTTCAAAGGGCAGTGCGCGCCCCGCGCGGACCGGTTCATCTGACCATTCCGCTGGACATCATGAAAAGTCCGAGCCCGGTCGGTAAACCATCCTACGACATCGTCGAAAAGATCCGCGCCACCTCCATGCTCGACGTCGACGCCACCGATCAGCTGATGGAACTTCTTCAAGGCTCGACCAATCCGCGGCTGCTGATCGGCGGCTGGTGCGGCGAGGCCATCGGCTCCATCCTTCAGCTGGCCGTCCTGCGCGACATTCCATTCGTCACCACCCCCGACGGCAAGGGCTTGGTCAGCCCCCACCATCCGCTATTCCGCGGCGTTTTCGGCTTTGCCGGCCACCCGTCGGCCAGCGCGCTACTCAACGATGACGGCGTCGACCTGGTCCTTGCCGTCGGCACCAGCATGAATGAATGGACCAGCAGCGGCTGGAGCGACGCCCTGCTCAACAACAAGCTGGTGCATATCGATGAATCGGCCGAACACCTGGCCCGTTCGCCAATGGCCCGACTGCACGTGCGCGGCCGCCTGCTCAGCATCTTCGACCGCCTGATCGAGCGCACCCACAAAACCCGGGAAAGCAGCGACTTCGAATTTCAGCGCCACCGCAACAGCCGGGAAACGCCTCTGCCCCTCCCAAGCAACGAAGGCATGCTGGCCGACGCGGAGAAATACAACAGCCTGTCCACCCCGATCAAGCCGCAACGCCTGATGCACGACCTCGGCCGATTGTTCCCGCCGAGCACGCGCTTTCTGGCCGACGCCGGCAACAGCGTGGCCTGGTCCACCCACTACCTGAGCCCGGCCGATCGCCGGATCGGCGAACGCCGCCTGAGCGGCGGCGGCCGGCGACGGGACAACGGCCGCCGCCAGACCGACGCCGGCTGGCTGCGCCTGACCATGGATTTCGCCCCAATGGGCTGGGCCATCGGCGGCGCTGTCGGCACCGCCGCTGGCAATCCCAACGTGCCGGTCGTCTGCATCACCGGCGACGGCAGCCTGATGATGAACGGCCAGGAAATCTCGGTCGCCGTTGCCGAAGGGCTGACCGTGATCTTCGTCATCCTCAACGACCAGGCGCTGGGCATGGTCAAGCACGGCCAACGCCTGGCCGGTGCCGAGCAGATCGGTTTCGAACTGCCAACCACCGATTTCGCCGCCATGGCCCGCGCCATGGGCGCCGACGGATATACCGTCCGCTCGCCGGAGGACATGGCAAAACTCGATATCGACGCCATCTGCCGGAAGAAGGGGCCAACCTTGATCGACGTTTTCATCGACAGCGAGGAAGTGCCGCCAATGAATCTGCGCATGCAGATCCTCGGCACTGAAATTTAGGGAGCAAACAATGCAGAAACTTAAAGGCAAAACCGCCCTGATCACCGGCGGCAGCAGTGGTATCGGCTTGGCTACCGCCCAGCTTTTCCAGGCCGAAGGCGCCCGCGTCGCCGTCACGGGTCGCAGCGCCGACAGCTTGCGTCCGACCGCCGCCATCCTCGGCGAGCAGGCCTTGCTCATCCCCAGCGATGCCGCCGACCTGCAATCCATCGACCAGTTGATGGCAGAAGTTTCGGGCAGTCTTGGCGGCCTCGACATCCTGCTCCTCAACGCCGGCATTGCCCTGCCCGCCCCCCTCGAATCCACCAACGAGGATCAGTTCGACACAACGGTCGACACCAATTTCAAGGGTGTCTTCTTCGCCATCCAGAAAGCCCTCCCCTTGCTGCGCCCGGGCTCGTCGATCATTGTCACCACCTCGATCACCAATCAGCTCGGCTCGCCCAATTTCAGTGTCTATGCGGCCTGCAAGGCAGCGCTCCGTTCGCTGGTCAGCTCCCTGGCGCTGGAACTCATTCCGCGGCAAATACGACTCAACGCCGTCAGCCCCGGCCCCATCGCCACCCCGATGTTCGATCGCTTCGGCCTGCCGACCGAGGCCAGCCAGGCGATCAAGGCGCAAATTCAGGCCAAGTCGCCGATCAGCCGATTTGGCAATCCGGACGAAATCGCCAAGGTCAATCTGTTCCTGGCCAGCGACGACTCGAGCTATATCGTCGGCGAAGAAATCGTCGTCGATGGCGGCATGTCGCTGCTCTGAACAGGCGATCTGAAGATGGAGACAATAAACACCCAGATCTGGCACGAAGAAGCCGAACCCGGCAACCCTTTTGCCGCCCGGGTCGCGCGCTGCCGAGGCTACGACGTGTACGGCGAGATGCTCGGCCAGGCCCGCTGGAGCGACATGCTGTTCCTGCTCTTTGCCGGCCAGCGACCGAGCGCGGCCCAGGCTGAGCTCCTCGAATCCCTGGCCGTCGCTCTGGCCAATCCCGGCCCCCGCGACGCGAGCGTCCATGCTGCCATGTGCGGCGGTATCGGCGGATCGCCCAGCGCCGCCTGCCTGACCGCCGCCCTGGCAGTCGGCGCCGGGCTGAACGGCGGCAGTCGGGAAATATTCCTGGCCATGGAAAACTGGCGACGATGCGCCTGCGACCTCACCCGCTGGGCCAGCCGACTGGCCGAAAGCCCCTCCACAGCAGCCTCGATCTGGCCGGTGGCCGAGCATGCCGCCGGCTTCGATCCCCACGCCGTCGAAACCGGTCTGCCGGTACGCCAGACCCTGGCTGCGCTGGCTGCCTGCAGCCCGGGCGAACGTCTCCCCTGGCTCGATCGCCAGCGCCCGGCATTGGAACGACTGGCCGGCCATCCACTCGCCCTGTCCGGGGTCGCCGCGGCGGCCATGGCCGATCTCGACCTGACGCCCGAACAGGGCGAAATGCTCTACCTGCTGCTCCGCCTGCCCGGCGCTGCCGCCCATGCTCTGGAGCAAAAGCAGATCAGCCACCGGAATTTCCCGTTTTTCTCGCTGGAATTGGCAGAGAATGCGGGCGGAGAAAAATCATGAACGGACCGGAATATCTGTCGCAAAAGGCCGGCAAGCTGCAAACCGCGATGGGCGGCTTCTTTCCCGGCAGCCATGTGGTGTTTCGCGGCCAGACGCTGCACACCGACCTCAAGGACATGGACTGGATGGCCTTGTACGTCTTCGGCATCTGCGGACGCCATTTCACGGCCGCGCAACTGCAATTGATGAACGCCCTGTGGACCTACACCAGCTACCCCGATGCCCGCATCTGGAACAACCGGGTGGCGGCGCTTTCCGGCAGTGCGCGCAGCACCGGCAGCCTCGGCATATCCGCCGCGCTGGCCATATCCGAAGCCCACATCTATGGCCGTGGGAACGAGGTGCAGGCCATTTCGTTTTTTATCGCCACGCAAAAGCAACTGGCTGCCGGTGGCAGCTTGGCCAGTTGCCTGCAGGAGGAAATGAAAATCCATCAGCGGATTGCCGGATATGGGCGACCGCTGGTCAATGCCGACGAGCGGATTGCCCCGATCATGGCCAAGGCTGCCACTCTGGGTTTTGACCAAGGTCCGCATATCCAACTCGCCTTCGCCATTGAACGCTTCCTGCTCGATACCGGTCGCAACCTGCGCATGAACTACGGCGCTGTGGTTTCCGCCTTTGGCGCTGATCTCGGTCTATCACCGGAGGAGTTCTATCTGTTCATGTTCCCATCCTTTCTTGCCGGCATGTCGCCATGCTTTCTGGAAGCCAGGCATGCGGTCGAGGGGAGCCTGTTTCCGCTGCGCTGTGCCGATATTGCGTACGAGGGGCCCGCTCCGAGGGATTGGCATAGGCAAGAGCCGTGAATTGATTTCCCCCATGCGTCATGATTTCGGGCAAAAGCGGGGTTTTTGGCTCAACGGGCTGGCTACGGAGTCCATTGTCAATCCTTGTTGGGTTGCCAGCCACTGGCGTTTCCTCTACATTCCCCGCAACCTAAAAAATGAAGGCGATATTCACAATGTTTCCATTTCGCGTACTGACGTGCATATTGACCGCAAGCTGGGTTAGCACCTCCGTCGCCCAGCCGGCAATGGAAGAGGAAGATCTTGCCCTGGCCTACGGCGACAAGAATTTCGTCAGCATCGCCACCGGCACCAAGCAATTGGTCAGAAAAGCGCCCTCGGCGGCAACGGTGATCAGCGCCGAGGACATCGCCAACATGGGCGCCAGGACACTGAGCGAAGCGCTTGAGGCAGTGCCCGGCCTGCACATGTCCCGCAACTCGCTGCAGAACAATTACGCTCCCACCTATGGCATGCGCGGCATTCTTACCGGCTCGTCGCCGCACGTGCTGATGCTGGTCAACGGCATTCCCCGAACCAGTGTCTATTTGGGCAACCCGGACGAAACCCTTGTCGAGTTGCCGGTCGAGAACATTGCCCGCATCGAAGTCATCCGCGGCCCCGGCTCTGCCGTCTATGGCGCCGACGCATTCGCCGGCACGATCAACATCATCACCAAGACGGCCGCCGACATCGGCGGCACGACCATCGGTGTCCGCGCCGGTTCCTACAACAGTTGGGACGGCTGGGTCCAGCATGGTAGTACGGTAGGCGACCTCGACATCGCTACCTACCTGAAAATCGGCAGCACCGACGGTTCGCGGCGAAATATCCGCGCCGACCTGGTCGGCAATAGCGGACCACTCAACAACGGCTACGACAACATCGACGCGCAACTCGATCTCGGTTACGGCAAGTTCCGCTGGCGGGCCGGTTACACGCTACGCGACAACATTGGAACCGCGGCCGGCATCGCCGGCGCACTGGACCCGACCGGGCGAGTCCGCAGCGAACGCATCACCAGCGACCTTGCCTGGACCGACGAAAATTTTGCCCGCGATCTCAGCCTGAGCCTGCAAGCCTCTTACATGCAACTGGCCAACGAAGTGACCACGCCGCTGGTGATCATCCCGGGCGGCATCATCCCGGGATTTCCCGATGGCATGATCGGCGACCCTGACAAGTGGGAGCGCCAAGTACGATTTACGGCCACCAGCGTCTATTCAGGATTTGCCGACCACCGGATTCGTTTTGGTATTGGTCACGACGAACTGGAAATCTACAAGACCAGCGA
>CAIXSK010000314.1 GCA_903922075.1 uncultured beta proteobacterium
GGGGATCGAGCAAGTCAGCCTGGCAGTCAGCCAGATGGACGAAGTGACGCAGCAAAATGCGGCGCTGGTGGAAGAAGCGGCTGCTGCCGCCGAAAGTCTGGAAGAGCAGGCGCATAACCTGGCCCAGGCGGTATCGGTTTTTTCCCTGGCGCGGAGTAGTCACGGCCAAACGCGAGCAGAGCAAATCGAGCGTCGCCAGGTCGCTAGGCCAGTACTGGCCTACAAGGAACCCGTCCGCCTCAAGAGTACGCCGCACAAATCCGAGATTCGCCTTCCGCGGGATGGGGATGAAGACGAATGGGCTGAGTTCTAAGCCTGCAGGTTAACAACAAGAATTGACGAGGAGAGAACATGAGAAGCAATCTGCCGGTAACTGACAAGGAAATTCCCCTGTCGCCTGATACGTTGATTGTCTCGAAAACCGATCTCAAGGGTCAGATTACCTACATCAACCGCGATTTCCTCGATATCAGCGGCTTTGCCGAATCGGAATTGATTGGAGAACCGCACAATATTGTTCGTCATCCGGATATGCCGGCTGAGGCCTTTTCCGATCTCTGGGCCACGCTCAAGGACGAGCGCCCGTGGACGGGATTGGTCAAGAACCGCTGCAAGAATGGTGACTATTACTGGGTCCTCGCGAATGCCACGCCGCTGTTCGAAAACGGGCGGGTGGCAGGGTATATGTCGGTTCGCTCGATGCCTTCGCGGGAACAGGTTGCGGCAGCCGAGAAGGCCTACCGGATGTTTCGTGAGGGTCGTGCTTCTGGATTGACAATTCGCGACGGGAAGGTGGTTAAGAGCGCCTTCAGTCTCGGTCGGTGGATCAGGAACCGGACGATTGCTCAGCGGATTTTTGCCATTTGTGGCTTGCTTACGGTCGGCATGTTGCTGCTTGGCGTTCTTGGTATGTCGGCGGTTGGAGAAAGCGATGGCCGCCTGCATACGGTCTATGAAGATCGTGTCGTACCGCTCAAGCAGTTGAAGGAGGTTGCCGATGCATATGCGGTATCCATCGTCGATCTGTCGCACAAGGCTCGTGACGGTGCCGAGACATTCGAGTCAGGCCTGAGCAAAGTCGAACAGGCGGAGAAAATCATTGCTGCGCAATGGAAGGCTTACGTCGAAACCTTTCTGACTGACGACGAAAAGCGCCTGGTTGCTGAGGCTGATGTGCTGATGAAAAACGCCAACCAGGCGACCGAAAAACTTAAGACTATCCTGCACGCCAAGGACCGTGAGGCGCTGACGGCTTTTGCCGCGAAGGATCTATACCCTGCCATTGACCCGATTTCCGACAAAATCAGTGAACTAGTTTCGCTGCAACTCTCGGTTGCCAAGTCTTATGTTGATCATGCCGCGGAAGATGCGGCAGCGTTTCGAATGAAGTTCATCGGCCTCCTTGTCCTTTTTGGAGTACTCGCTGCGCTATTCACCTACATTTTGGTCGCCGGTATCCGTCGCCCTATCAACGAACTCGTCAAATTTTTCAGGGCTTTGTCGGAAGGGCATAAAGACGCCGTTCTGGACTACGAACGCAGGGACGAACTCTTGCAGATTTGCGATGCCGCACGCCCGCTGTTGATCAAATCCGGGTTCGATCTCAATGAGGCGCGCCAAGCTGCCGACGAAAGCTTACGCATCAAGGTCGGGCTCGATTGTGTGAGTACTCCAGTCAGAATTGCAGATAACGAAGGTCGCATTATTTATGCGAACAAGGCCCTCTTGTCCGCGGTTCGCGAAATGGAAAGTTCCCTTCGCACCTATATTCCGGATTTCAATGCAGATCGGTTGATCGGTAGCGACGTGGGCGTCTTCTACAAGGAAGGCCGAGAGGAAGTCCTGGCTCGCTTGCGTGCTCTTGCGGAAACTCGCTGCACCGAAATGCTGATTGGCGATCGAACCTACCTGGTTACCACCAATCCGATTGTGAACGACAGAAATGTTCGCCTTGGAACGATTGGCGAATGGCGTGATCGGACTGCCGAAATCGTTACTGAGAATGAATTGGGGGCGATAGTTGGTGCCGCAGCTGAAGGTGATTTTTCCAAGCGCGTTGAGACCGAAGGAAAGAGCGGCTTCTTCCTGAAATTGGCAAATGATCTGAATCGCCTGCTCCAGAATTCCCAGTCCGGATTGGGGGATATAGCAGCAGTCCTTGGCGCCATGGCGGATGGCGACCTGACGCGCTCCATCACAACCGACTATCAGGGCACTTTTGGCCAATTGAAAGATGATGCGAACACGACGGTAGCGCGGCTACAAGAGATTGTTGGTCAGATTAAGGAAGCGACGGATCTGATCAACACGGCGGCGAAGGAGATTGCCTCGGGGAATCAGGACCTGTCGAGCCGGACGGAAGAACAGGCGAGCAGTCTGGAAGAAACTGCCTCGAGCATGGAGCAACTGACCAGCACGGTGAAGCAGAACGCCGACAACGCGCGGCAGGCGAACGAACTGGCCGGAAATGCCCAGCAAGTAGCGA
>CAIXSK010000315.1 GCA_903922075.1 uncultured beta proteobacterium
ACTGAAGGCAAGGGCGAAAAGCAGCCGGTCACCGGCAACAAGTGCAAGGGCAATGCCAAGACCAAGGCCCTGATCGACTGCCTGCAGCCGGATCGCCGCGTCGACATCGAAGTCATCGGCACCAAGTAAGCCGATACCGCTTCCCGGAAAGCCCTGCCTCGGCAGGGCTTTTTGTTTTTCGGCAACCGCCGGCGAATGGCATACTGCAGCACTCACTTTCGCGGAGAACAAAGCATGAAATCACGTTTCCTGATGGTTGCCGCTTCCTGTCTGCTGTGGGCCGGCGTGGCCCTGGCCCAGATCAACATCAATACGGCGACGAAAGAGGAACTGGATGGCCTCAAGGGCATCGGCCCGACCAAGGCGCAGGCCATCGTCGATTACCGCCGGAAGAACGGCCCGTTCAAGTCGGTCAACGACCTTGAGAACGTGCCCGGCATTGGCCCGAGCACGCTGAAGGATCTGCGCGGCGACGTGACGGTCGGTGGCGTGTCGCGTGCGCCGGCACCCACGGCGACCCCGGCTGCGGCCAGCCGGCCGGCGCCTTCTCGTCCGGCGGACAAACCCGCTGCCCCGGCGGCCAAGTCGCTGGCTGCCGAACCGGCTAGCCCGGCCCGTCCGGCTGGTCCAGCTGGTCCGGCGGTGCCGGCCAAGCCTGCGATGGAAAGCAAACCGGCGACGCTGGCTCCGGCGGCCCCGGCAAGCCCGGCCAAACCGGCGATGCCAGCCCAGCCGGCCAGTGCGGCCAGTGCGGCCAAGCCGGCAGCACCGGCCATGCCGATGGCCAAACCGGCTGCACCCACCCCAGCCAAATCCGCCGCCGCCGAATCGGCACCGGCATCGCCGACGGCCAAACCAGCGGCGCCCGCTTCGCCGGCCGCTCCGGCCGCGCCGGCCAGGCCCGCGGCACCCGCCAGACCGGCCCAGCCGGCGGCGGCCTATTGATCGTTCCGGGCACCGTATCGAGGCTGCTTTGAGCGACTGCCTGACCCTCTGCGCGACGACGCGCCTGGCGCAAACCCTGCGCGGCGAGTTGCCGGCGGAGGGAGCGGTCTGGCGCACCCGGCAGGCACTGACCGTCGGCCAATGGCTGGGCAGCCTGGCCGACGAGGCCTTGCTGACCGGCGTTGCCGAACTGCCGCTCGCCCTCGATGCCTTCTCCGAACGCCTGCTTTGGGAAAAGGTCATCGCCGCTTCGCTGACCGAGGCGGCCCCGTTGTTCGACGTGCAGGGCATGGCCGCCTCGGCGGCCGAGGCGCAGGCGCTGTGCCGCATCTGGCAGCTGAAGCCGGGCGGCAGCCAGCTGTCCGACGAGGCGAAGCTGTTCGTCGGCTGGCAGGCGGAGTTCGAGAAGCGCTGCCGGAGCGGCGGCTGGATCGATGCCGCCGGCCTGCACCGGCAACTGATCGGGTTGATCGCGGCCGGTCATTTCGCCTTGCCGGCGACCGTCTGTTTCGCCGGCTTCGACCGCTACACGCCTTTGGAGCGCGACCTGATGGCGGCGCTGGCGGCGCGCGGTGTCGAATTTGAAAATTGGGCAAAAAAAGGGGGCGACCGTAGCATTTGCCAGGTTCTGCCCTGTGCCGACGTCGATGCCGAATGCCGCGCCGTCGTCGCCTGGGCGCAGGCCAGGCTGGCCGCTAATCCGGCCGGCCGGCTCGGCATCGTGGCGCCCGATCTGGCCGGCGTGCGCGACCGGCTGGAGTTCCTGCTCGACGACGCGCTGCACCCGGCGCTGATCCGTCCCGATGCGGCCGAAGCGGCGCGCTGCTTCAACTTTTCGCTCGGCCGGGCGTTGGCCGATCTGCCGCTGATCCGCGTCGCCCTCGACCTGCTGGCGCTGGGTAGCGGCCGGGCCAAGGTCGAGCAGAGCCGGCTGTCGGCCTTGCTGCTGGCCGGCGGCTGGTCGGCCGCCGACGCCGAGGCCGACGGCCGGGCGCGGCTCGATGCGGCGCTGCGCCGCGATTTGCCGTATTTCACCACCTTGCCGGCGCTGCTCCGGCTGGCTGCCCGCCTGGCCGAGTCGGCGCCGCCGCTTTGCCCGCAGACGGTGGCGGCGCTCGATGCCTTCGTGACCGCGGCCAGCCTGGCCAGTCGCAAGCTGCTGCCGGGGCAATGGGCCGGTGTCTTCCGCGCCAGTCTGAAGGCGGCCGGGTGGCCGGGCGACCGCCCGCTGTCCAGCCATGAATTCCAGGCCCATCGCGCCTTTGGCGAGGTGCTCGACGGCCTCGGCCGGCTCGATGTCCTGCTCGGCCCGCTGGCCTTTGCCGACGCCGTGCGCCGCCTGTCGCAACTTTGCCGCCAGCGGCTGTTCCAGCCGGAAACGCGCGGCCGGC
>CAIXSK010000316.1 GCA_903922075.1 uncultured beta proteobacterium
AGGCCTTCTGTCAAAATCGCTGGTGCCCAGGAAGGGACTCGAACCCCCACGGAGTTACCCGCTAGTACCTGAAACTAGTGCGTCTACCAATTCCGCCACCTGGGCACAGGTGCGAAGAGCCGCCATTATAGAGAAAGAAAAGTTGATGTCAAGAAAAAAACTATCAAAAATTCGTCGTGCCGATCCCTTCTTCGAGCGCGAGCTCGCTCGCTACGAATTTCCCCTGCCTTCGCGCGAGTATGTTTCGCAGGTGCTGACCGACGAAGGGCGGCCGCTGGAGTTGTCCGAATTGATCGAATTGCTGGATATCACCAGCACAGAACGTGAGATGTTCCAGCGTCGGCTGGGTGCCATGGAGCGCGAAGGACAACTGCTGCGCAACCGCAAGGGCGCCTATATTTTGCCCGAGCGGGCCAGCCTGACGCCGGGCCGTATCCAGGGCCATCCGGATGGCTATGGCTTCCTGGTCCCCGATGACGGCAGCGCCGACATCTTTCTCGACCAGCACCAGATGCGCAAGGTGCTGCACGGCGACCGGGCGCTGGTCCGGGTCACCGGTATCGACCGCAAGGGGCGGCCCGAGGGCGGGATTGTCGAGGTCACCGAACGGGTCAATACGCGGATTGTCGGACGGGTTTTCGTCGAGCATGGTGTGGTCGTCGTCGCGCCGGAGAACAAGCGCATCGCGCAGGATATCCTGGTGCCGCCGGAACCCCGGGCGAAGAGCAAGGCGCAGTCCGGGCAGGTGGTGATGGTCGAGATCATCGAGCAGCCGAGCAAGTTCTCGCAGCCGATTGGCCGGATCATTGAAGTGCTGGGCAACTACGCCGATCCGGGCATGGAAATCGAGATCGCGCTGCGCAAGCACGATCTGCCGTTCGAGTTCTCGAAAGCCGCGCTGGAGGAGAACAAGGCGCTGCCGGACAAGGTCAAGAAAGCTGATTTTGCCGGGCGCGAGGATTTGCGCGAGTTGCCGCTGGTCACCATCGATGGCGAGACGGCGCGTGATTTCGACGATGCCGTCTTTTGCGAGAAGAAGGGCCGCGGCTGGCGGCTGGTCGTGGCGATCGCCGACGTTTCGCATTACGTCAAACCGGGCATGGCGCTCGACAAGGAAGCGCTGGAGCGCGGCAATTCGGTGTATTTCCCGCGCCGGGTCATCCCGATGCTGCCGGAGAAACTGTCCAACGGCATCTGCTCGCTGAATCCGGATGTCGAGCGGATGGCCATGGTCTGCGACATGGAGATCAGCGCCGCCGGCAAGATCGGCAAGTATCGTTTCTATCCGGCGGTGTTCCGCTCGCACGCGCGGCTGACTTACAACCTCGTCTGGTCGTGGCTGTCCGGCGAGAAGCAGCCGGAAACCGATGTGCATCGCGGCGTGCTGCCGCACGTGCAGAGTCTTTACAAGCTGTTCGGCGTGCTGCACAAGGCGCGCGGCCAGCGAGGGGCGATCGATTTCGAGACGACCGAGACGCAGATGCTGTTCAACGATCAGGGCAAGATCGAGAACATCGTGCCGGTGGTGCGTAACGACGCCCACCGCATCATCGAGGAATGCATGTTGGCGGCCAACGTTTGCGCCTCGGATTTCCTGGCCGAGCACAAGCAGACCTGCCTGTACCGCATCCACGAAGGGCCGTCGGAGGACAAGCTGAAGAATCTGCGCACCTTCCTGGGCGAATTTGGGCTGGCCCTTGGCGGCGGTGACGATCCGAGCGCCAAGGACTACGGCATCCTGCTCGAGAAGGTCAAGCAACGTCCGGATTTCCAGCTGCTGCAGACGGTCATGCTGCGTTCGCTGAAGCAGGCGATGTACAGCCCGGACAATGTCGGACACTTCGGCCTGGCCTACGAGCATTACACCCATTTCACCTCGCCGATCCGGCGCTATCCCGACCTGCTGGTGCATCGCGCCATCAAGGCAGTGCTGGCCGGCGAGAAGTACGTGCCGTCGCGCGAGTGGGACGATATCGGCCTGCAATGCTCGTCCACCGAGCGGCGGGCCGACGAGGCGACGCGCGACGTCGAGAACTGGCTGAAGTGCTTCTTCATGAAGGAGCGCATTGGCGAGGAGTTCGACGGGACGATTTCGGCGGTGACGGCTTTCGGTATTTTCGTTGCGCTCGACGCCATCTATATCGAGGGGCTGGTCCATGTCTCGGAGCTGGGCTCCGATTATTTCCAGTTCGACAACATCAAGCACCAGATGCTCGGCGAGCGGACCGGGCAGCGTTTCCGGCTCGGCGACCGGGTGCGGGTCCGGCTGGTGCGGGCCGATCTTGAGTCGAACCGGATCGATTTTGTGCTGGCCGGCGACAACCAGGCGTCGCGAGGGCGAACCGGTACAGGCAAGCGTTCGGGTGGGGCGGCAAGCCGCCCGGTGGTTGTCAAGGCGTCGCTTGAGCCGGCGCGGCCGGTGGCTTCTCCGGTCAAGGCAGCGAGCGTTGCCAAGGCCAAGGTGTCCGCCAAGAAGCCGGCTGGTGGAGTCAAGAAGAGCAAGCCGGCCAAAGCCGAAGCCAAGCCGGCCGGCAAGAAGGCGACGGTGGTCAAGGCCAAAGGTGGTGCCGGAAAAACGATTCAAAAAACGGCCCAAAAAAGGCGCTGACCGTAGGCTTAGCCGTAGATTCTATGGTCGTGGCATTGGTCAGGAATGCGTCGGATCGAGCAGGTCGGCGGCCTTGCCGGCGATGTTGGCGGCCTGCGTTTCGTCGAGGCCGGGTAGTTGCTCGCTCAGCCACTCCAGCGTGGCGCCGGGGATCAGGCGCCTGGCTTCGGCGATGTCGGCAGGCAGGGCCGGGTCGTCCGGACCGCCTGACGACAGATGCCGGGCGGCGTCGACGCAGACGCGCGAGAGGTTGGCGCGCGGATTGTCGATGCCGCGTATCAGTTGGGTGAGCAGCGATGGCAGGTGCCAGATGGTGGCGCACTTTAGCGACAAATCCTTGAAACGGAAGCCGCAGGTGTCGAGCTGCGCCTGGATGGAGCGCTGGGAGTGCCCGGAGTGCAGGGCCGCCAGCGCGGCCTTGGGGATGTCTTCGGCGAACGACCAGAGCAGCAGCTCGCCGATTTCCGAGAGCAGGGCAGCCATCGCAATCTCTTCCGGGGAAACGTCGGCCCGGGCCGATCCCCAGCGCAAGGCGAGGTGGCGGGCGAGATAGGAACGCGCTTCGCAACTGGCCAAGCCGGTCGCTGTCTCGTCGGTCTCGGGGCATTCCAGCAGCAACTTGCGGAAGGTATCGGTGCCGAGTTGCATGACGACGCCCAGCGGCGTTGTCGTTTCATGACCCAGGCGCTGGGCGCGATGACTTTCGGCTTCGCGCAGCATGCGCAGACAGAGGAAGGGGTCGCCGCCGGCGATGTCGGCGAGTTCCTTGGCCGACAGTCGCTCGCCCTGGCAGGCCTCAAGGGCCAGCAGCATGACCTTGGAGCGCGGCATGCACGGTAGTTCGCGGCTGCTCAAGTAGGCCGCCCACTGATCAACCCCCCACCGTTTCTGATTCTCGGTCAGCACGCTTGCCCCCTCGATTGGTGTTGGCCGGACATTACTACAAACGTTGAGAATATGTTAGGCGATGGTGTTCGCGATTGCTGTAAAATGTCCGCCTCTAACATTTTCGGAATAGCGATGACCGCTCAACGGATGGTTGCCAAATCATGGACAACAGAGGTTTCCGTTGACGTGCTGTCCGACGTGATCGCGCATTGGCGGGAGACTGGCGAGTTGCCGCCGGAGCTGCTTACCGGTCACCGCTTGATCGATTTCGAGCATCGTTTTCTGGTTTCCTCGATCGCCAACCTGCAACGCGTTTGTATCGACTACCAGACCTACGCCGACTGTCAGAGTTGCGGGCAGGACCGGAGGGCCCACTGCGAAGGCGAGCTGATCGGCCTGCTTGGCGACGTGTTTGCTTTTATCCTCGAGCATTTCAAGAACGAGGAAAGCATCATGCGCGAATCCTTGCTGCTGACGGTCGATCGGGAGGTCTGCCAGGCGCACATGGAGGATCATGCGGCCATCGCCGCCAAGGTGCAGGAAATCGTCTCCTCTCTCGACCGTTCGCACACGGTGTCGCGCATTCGCGAGCTTGATGCCTTGCTGGCCCGCTGGATGACCAATCACATCGCGCTGCACGACATGCTTTTGTCGCGCTGGATTGCGCGCGAGGACTCGCTGCTTCGCGATTTCTGACCGGCACTGGCCGGCCCGGTTTTTGGCGGCAGCGGTGGGCAGGGTAAAATCCGCCATCCGAATTTACGAAAGTCCCCATGTCTTCCCGTCTGATCTACGGCTTTCATGCCGTGACCGCCAAGCTTCGCCACGACCCGGAGTCGGTCAAGGAAATCCTGATTGACGCGACGCGCCACGACGCCCGGGCTCGCGACCTGCTGGCCCATGCCGAACTGCAGGGGGTCAAGGTCATCGCCGGCGACGGCAAGCGGCTCGACGGCATGGCGCCGGGGGCCCGGCACCAGGGCGTCATCGCCCGCATCGAGGGCGGGCGCAAGGCGGCGCATCTCGACGACGTGCTCGACACGCTTGAGGAACCGGCTTTCCTGCTCGTTCTCGATGGCATCACCGATCCGCGCAACCTCGGTGCCTGCCTGCGCGTCGCCGATGCGGCCGGCGTCCATGCGGTGATCGCGCCGAAGGACAGGGCGGTCGGCCTGACCGATGTGGCCGCCAAGACGGCCTGCGGTGCGGCTGAAACGGTGCCCTACGTGATGGTGACCAATCTGGCGCGGACCCTGCGCGAACTGCAGGAACGCGAGATCTGGGTGATCGGCACGGCCGGCGAAGCGGAAAGCGATCTCTACGCGGCCGAATGGCCAAAGGCGACGGCCTGGGTGCTGGGCGCCGAAGGCGAGGGCATGCGCCGGCTGACCCGCGAGAACTGCGACCAGCTGGTCAAGATTCCGATGCACGGCAGCGTTGAAAGTCTCAACGTTTCGGTGGCCGCCGGCGTTTGTCTGTTCGAGGCGCGCCGGCGCCTGGGCTGAGTCAGTCCGGGGTGGCCAGGACGACGCGATTCCGGCCGTCGTGCTTGGCCCGGTAGAGCGCGGCGTCGGCTGCGGCAATGAGGTTTTCCAGGCTCGATTCGGGCCCGGGCACGATGGCCGAGACCCCCATGCTGA
>CAIXSK010000317.1 GCA_903922075.1 uncultured beta proteobacterium
CGACATGCGGCGCAACATCGACGCCTGGTGGCCGCATGTCGAGGCCGGCGTCGAGGCCATCGTCGTCACCGCCTCCGGCTGCGGCGTGCAGGTCAGGGATTACGGCCATCTGCTGGCCGACGATCCAGCCTATGCCGCCAAGGCGGCGAAGATCAGCCAGCTCTGCCGCGATCCGTCGGAGATCCTGACAGCCGAACAGGCGCGTCTGCTGCCCCAGCTTGCCGCCCGGGCCGAACCGCGCGGCAAGCTGGCCTTCCATTCGCCGTGCACGCTGCAGCATGGTCTGAAGATACGCGGCGGCATCGAGCAGATGCTGCTCGCCGTCGGCTACGAACTGACCGCAGTGGCCGACAGCCACCTGTGCTGTGGTTCGGCCGGCACCTACTCGGTGCTGCAGCCCGAATTGTCGAGTCGCCTGCGCAGCAACAAGCTGGCCGCCCTGAACGCCGGCGGGCCGGCCCTGGTCGCCACCGCCAACATCGGCTGCCTGACCCATCTGCAGGCCGGCTCGCCGCTCCCCGTGCGGCACTGGATTGAATTGATCGACGAGGTTTTTTGAATGAGCAGCAAGGCAACATCGGTTTTCGATATCACCAAGGAACTGGGCGCCGAGGATGCCGGGCGCGTCAAGCGACTGCTTGAAGGCGGCGTCAGGATTCCGGCCCAGCCGCGGGTCGTCGAGGAACTGCGAAAGTACATGACGCGTAGCGAACTCGACGTGCGCCTGCTGGCCCGCGTGATCAACCAGGACCCGGGGCTGACCGCGATGCTGTTCAAGGTGGTCGGCAATTCCGCCTACCGCCAGCATCAGCCTTTCAACTCGGTTGAGGAAATCCTGCACGCGGTTGGCGTCCGCCAGACCTTCAATATCGTGCAGGCCATTTCGCTGGCTGGTCTCGGCGACATCAAGAAGAACCGCCAGGTGTACGAAGCCTTCTGGGCGCGTTCGCACGCCGTCGGGCAACTGGCCATGCTGATCGCCGACGAGCGGATCGCCGTCTGCAACATCTTCCCCGATCAGGCCTACCTGGCCGGTATCTTCCACGATTGCGGCGTGCCGCTACTGATGCAGCGCTTTCCGGTTTACTGCAACGAAATGCGCCTGGGCGGGGCGAGCGTCTGCGTCGACCTGGCCGAGGAAGACCGCAAATTCAATACCGATCACTGCGTGGTCGGCTATCTGGTTGCCCGCCACTGGCGGCTGCCGGAATTCATCTGCGACGCCATCCGCTATCACCATGCGATCGGCGAACTGGGCCAGCACGAGGCGCGCACGATGGTCGCCATCATCCAGCTGGCCATCGACATCTATTTCCGCGATCAGCGGGCAGCCAATCCCGAATGGGATGATCTGAAGGGCGAGGTCCTGCCCGAACTGGGGCTCAACGAGGACGCACTGCCGGAGTTCGTCGATATCGTGCTCGAACGCTTCACCTGCGGCGCGGTGGCCTGATGCACCCTCTGTTCACCCGCCGCCGCAGTGTTGTCTGCCATCCCTTTCGTGATAACCTTTCCGCCACAAGGGAGGAAGGATGCCGATAGCCGTCGACGCATGCGCAGCGCAGCACCAGGGGGATCGCAAGGAACAGCAGGATCGCGTCGCAATACTGCCGCATGCCCGCCGCAACGGCGTGGCCCTGGCCGTCGTTGCCGATGGCATGGGCGGACATACCGGCGGCGCCCTGGCTGCCGAGCAGGTCGTCCATACCGCCAAGAATAACCTCGACCATTACGCGCCCTCCGACGAGAATGCCCAGTCCTTGCTGGAAAGCAGCATGCGTGAGGCGCACACGATGATCAAGGCGTCGCGCTTCATGAACGAAATGGACCCGCACAGCACGGCCGTGATGCTCTTGCTGCAACCGGGCCGGGTGACCTGGGGCCATTGCGGCGACAGCCGTCTGTACCATTTTCGCGGCAAGGAACTGGTCCGTCGCAGCGTCGATCATTCCTACGTCGAGCACCTGATCGCCACCGGCAAGATTACGCCCGAGCAGGCGCTGAATCATCCCAATCGCAACGTGCTGCTCGCCTCGCTGGGCGGCCAGGACGATCCCAAGATCACCATCGATGCCGTCGACAGCCTGGTTGCCGGCGATGCCTTCGTGCTGTGCTCGGACGGCTTGTGGGCCTATTTCGACGATGCCGAGCTGGGGGCGCTGGTCGCCGACAATTCGGCTCGCCAGGCTTGCGAGCAACTAATCGAAAAGGCCCGCCAGCGCGCCAAGGGCAGCGGCGACAACCTGTCGCTGGCGATCATCAAGCTGGTCGAGGCGCTGCCGAGCAAGCCGAAACTGCCGCCCGGATTCGTGCCGCGCCTGCCCGAGTAGCGATTGGCCGACCATGCAAAACGGCGCCCATCGGGCGCCGTTTTGCATGCTGTACCGCCGGTTTGACTATTTGCGGCCGAGACCGCCGAGCAGGGCGGCAACGACGCGTTTCGGCTTGTGCGGATCGGCCTTGGCGGGCGCCTGCGGCGAGTCCGGTACCTCGCCGCGCGGCGAGTTGTCCTCGTAAGGCTTGCTGAAATCGAAGCCGTCGGCGGCGATCATCGGGTTGCGGCGTGGGCGGCGCTCCTGACGGTCGTTGCGTTCGCCGCGGTCCGGACGGCTGGATCGGTCGCTGCGCTCGGGGCGTTCGCTACGCTCCGGACGCTGGGCGACCGGGGCGATCACCGGCGGGCTGTTGCGCTTGCGCTTGTTGCCCGGGGGGTATTCGTATTCCGGCTCCGGTTCGAAGCCGGCAACTTCGACCTGCTCGATCGGCCGCTTGATCAGCTTTTCGATATCGACCAGGTAGCCGACCTCGCGGGCGCTGACCAGCGAGATGGCGTTGCCCATCTTGCCGGCGCGGCCGGTGCGGCCGATGCGGTGCACGTAGTCTTCCGGCGTGTGCGGCAGCTCGTAGTTGATCACGTAGGGCAGGTGCGAGTGGCAGCAAGATGCAGCAATCGGGCGAAGTATCAGACAAGGATTGGTTGCCGACGTTGTTGTTGTGTTTTTTCCTCGGCTGGTTGGGCGTACATCGCTTTTACACCGGC
>CAIXSK010000318.1 GCA_903922075.1 uncultured beta proteobacterium
CCGATGCGCTGCGCGAAGTGCGCATGGCCCTGCTGGAGGCCGACGTGGCCTTGCCGGTGGTCAAGGAATTCATTGCCGCGGTCAAGGAAAAAGCGGTCGGCGAAGAGGTCATCGGTTCGCTCAGCCCGGGGCAGGCGCTGATCGGCGTCGTCCATGCCGAGCTGACCAAGATCATGGGCGCCGCCCACGAGGGCATCAATTTCAATACGCAGCCGCCGGCCATCGTGCTGATGGCGGGCCTGCAGGGCGCCGGCAAGACGACGACGGTCGGCAAGCTGGGCAAGTTCTTGAAGGAAAACCACAAGAAGAAGGTGCTGGTGGTTTCCTGCGACGTCTATCGTCCGGCGGCTATCGAGCAGTTGAAGTTTGTGGCCGGTCAGGCCGGTGTCGATTTCTTCCCGTCGGCGGTCGGCGAGAAACCGGAGGCCATCGCCGCGGCCGCCATCGACTGGGCCAAGCGCCATTACCACGATGTGCTGCTGGTCGATACGGCCGGTCGTTTGGCCATCGACGAAGAGATGATGGCGGAAATCAAGCGCCTGCATGCGGCGATCAATCCGATCGAAACGCTGTTTGTCGTCGATGCCATGTTGGGTCAGGATGCGGTCAATACTGCCAAAGCCTTCAACGAGGCATTGCCGCTGACCGGCGTCGTGCTGACCAAGCTGGATGGCGATGCGCGTGGCGGTGCAGCGCTGTCGGTGCGCCACATCACCGGCAAGCCGATCAAGTTCGCCGGTGTCGGCGAGAAGCTGACTGGCCTTGAAGCCTTCCACCCCGAACGGATGGCCTCGCGCATCCTCGGTATGGGCGACGTGCTGTCGCTGATCGAGGAGGCGCGCAAGGGGCTGGACGAGGAAAAGGCGGTCGCCTTCGCCAAGAAGCTGAAGTCCGGCAAGAGCTTCGATCTCAACGACTTCAAGGATCAGATGGCGCAGATGCGCAGCATGGGCGGCCTGTCGGCGCTGATGGACAAGATGCCGGCGCAGATCGCCCAGGCCGCCGGTCAGTTGCCGGCCGGTGCCGAGAACAAGATGGTTGGCCGCGTCGAAGGCATCATCAATTCGATGACCCCGGCCGAGCGCGCCAAGCCGGAATTGATCAAGGCCAGCCGCAAGCGCCGCATCGCCACGGGCGCCGGTGTGCAGGTGCAGGATGTCAATCGCCTGCTCAATCAGTTCGAGCAGATGCAGAAAATGATGAAGCAATTCAGCAAGGGCGGCATCGGCAAGCTGATGCGCGGCATGAAGGGCATGGTGCCGGGGATGCGCTGATTTCCCGGTGATTCTGGTGCCGGCCGGGCGAATGCTACGGTCGGCGCCAAAAAAAGGCCAAAATCAAAAAAATCAGTTTCCAGTTAGCGCCAAGCGGGCTGCTTTTTCGTAGCTCCACTGGTTGTGCCAGGCAGCACGCACCATGTTCGGGTACTCCGGCTTGCCCAGGCTGCCGTTGTAGCGGCCGAGGGCGCGGAACAGGTCGCCCTTCTCGATGTCGAGATAGTGGCGCAGGATCGTGCAGCCGTAGCGCAGGTTGGTGCGCAGATCAAACAGCGAGTCATCCGGGCGGCCGATGATCTTGACCCAGAAGGGCATGACCTGCATGTAGCCGCGGGCGCCGGCCGACGACACGGCGTATTTGCGGAAACCCGATTCGACCTGCATCAGCCCGAGTACCAGTTGCGGGTCCAGCCCGGCCCGCGTCGCCTCGTAATGGACGCTGCGCAGCAGGTCAATGCGGTACTCGCGGTTCGGGATGCGTTTTTCCAGGCGCGGCGACATCGCTGCCAGCCAGTCGACGGCCTCCATCGGTGTCTTGAACGAAGTGACCGCCGGCCGGGAGTCGGAAACCGCCTTGTGCAGCGCGGCCTGCGCACTGGCCGAGAGCACTTCGTACTTCTGCGCGCCGGCGTAGGCCGCCGACGCGCTGCTTAACAGCAGGGCCGCGATCAGGCGGCGCACAGCTTCCCTTGCAGGGTGGTCAGGATGTCGGCCTGGGCGATCATCGTCGCCTCGGCGTCGGTTCGCCCCTTGTACTCGAACTGGCCGTCCTTCAGTCCACGCTCACCGATGACCACGCGATGCGGGATGCCGATCAGCTCCATGTCCGCGAACATGACGCCGGGGCGCTCGTTGCGGTCGTCGAGTACGACATCGACGCCGGCTTTCTTAAGGTCGGCGTACAGCTGGTCGGCGGCGGCCTTGACCGCCTCGCTCTTGTGATAGCCCATTGGGACGATACAGACTTCAAACGGCGCGATGGCCGGCGGCAGGATGATGCCGCGCTCGTCGTTGCCCTGCTCGATGGCGGCACCGACAATGCGCGAAACGCCGATGCCGTAGCAGCCCATTTCCATGATCTGGCTCTTGCCGTTCTCGTCGAGATAGCTGCAGCCAAGCGCTTCAGCGTACTTCTGGCGCAACTGGAAAATATGGCCGACTTCGATGCCGCGCAGGATTTCCAACTGGCCCTGGTCGTCCGGTGACGGGTCGCCAGCGACGACGTTGCGCAAGTCGAAAACTTCCGGTTCCCGCAGGTCGCGGCCGAAATTGACGCCGGTCATGTGATAGCCGGCGTCGTTGGCGCCGCAGATGAAGTCGCTCATCACAGCCACCGAACGGTCGGCAAAAACGAGCACATTTTTGCCATCGACCGTAGCAGGACCGATGAAGCCGGGTTTGCAGCCCAGGTGCGCGATGACTTCCTCTTCGGTAGCGAAGCGGAACGGGTTGATCGCGGCAATCTTGCTCGCCTTGATCTCGTTCAATTCGTGGTCGCCGCGGACGAGAAGCAGCGCAAAGACCTGGCTGCCATCTTCCTTCTCGCTCATCACGGCAATCGACTTGACGATCCTGTCGAGCGAGACATTGAGGAATTTGGCCACATCGGCACAGGCCATCTTGCCCGGTGTGTGAACCTTTTCCATCGGCTTCTCCGCAGCGGCGCGTGCAGTGGCCGGCGCCAGGGCCTCGGCCAGTTCAACGTTGGCGGCATAGCCGGAATCCGGACAGAAAGCGATGTCATCCTCACCGGAATCGGCCAGCACGTGGAATTCATGCGAGCCGGTGCCGCCGATCGAGCCGGTATCGGCCGCGACGGCGCGGAATTTTAGACCGAGGCGGGTGAAAATCCGGCTGTAGGTGTCATACATGTTGCCGTATTCGCGCTTCAGGTCGTCGAACGAGGTATGGAAGGAATAACCGTCCTTCATCAGAAACTCGCGGCCGCGCATGACGCCGAAACGCGGGCGGATTTCGTCGCGGAACTTGGTCTGCACCTGGTATAGATGAATCGGCAGCTGGCGGTAACTCTTGACGTCGCGGCGCACCACGTCGGTGATCACTTCCTCGTGTGTCGGGCCAATGACGAATTCGCGCTGATGGCGATCCTTGAAACGCAGCAATTCCGGACCGTATTGCTCCCAGCGGCCGGATTCCTGCCACAGCTCGGCCGGCTGCACGGCCGGCATCAGCAATTCCAGCGCGCCGGCGTTGTTCATTTCCTCGCGGACGATGTTCTCGACCTTGCGCAGCACGCGCAGACCGAGCGGCATCCAGGTGTAAATGCCGGCGGCGGCGCGTTTGATGTAGCCGGCGCGCAACATCATCTTCTGGCTGATGACTTCGGCGTCGCTCGGGGCTTCCTTGAGAGTGGTGAAAAAGAACTGCGAAGTGCGCATGGGATGCTCTTGAATTCGTTGCGAAACCTCGATTTTACACGGTCCCGCTTCTTTGCATGTGGACGCCCTTTGTGAAAGAATTGCAGTAACTATTAATTTTTGCAGGATTTCTATGCTCGACCGCGAAGGCTATCGCCCGAACGTCGGCATCATTCTTTGTAACGCCAGGAACGAGGTTTTCTGGGGCAAGCGCATACGGGAGCATTCCTGGCAGTTTCCGCAAGGTGGCATCAAGCGTGGCGAAACGCCCGAAGAAGCCATGTTTCGCGAACTGCACGAAGAGGTCGGGCTGCTGCCCGAGCACGTGCGTATCCTCGGAAGGACCAAGGGCTGGCTGCGTTACGAAGTGCCGACACACTGGATCAAGCGCGAATGGCGTGGATCCTACAAAGGCCAGAAGCAGATCTGGTTCCTGCTGCGACTGGTCGGGCGCGACAACGACGTCAGCCTGCGCGCGACCAGCAAGCCGGAATTCGACGCCTGGCGCTGGAACGACTACTGGGTGCCGCTCGACGCGGTGATCGAATTCAAGCGGACCGTCTACGAGCAGGCGCTCAATGAACTGGTGCGTTTTCTCGATTTCGACCGCAAAGGGGCGCGTTCCCGAAAGGATTTTTCTGCGTCTTCGCCGGTTGCACCGAGCCCTGACCATAGCGAGGAGTGAGTATGCGAATGCCCCGTGATTCGGTGCTCTTTCTACTCTTTGCGTTGGGGATGGCTTCCTTGGTGCGGGCCGATTTCGAGGAAGATTACGAGAGCAAGAAGTGGCAGGAGCTGGAGGTCCGTCTCCCGGTTGCGCCCAAGCAGGAGAACCTGCTCCCGTTCTACGTCAGTGCCGCCACCAGCAATCGTTTCTTTATTGACGGATCGACCCTCGATGTCGGCAGCGATGGTGTCGTGCGCTACGTTCTCGTCGTCCTGTCCGCCGAAGGAGGGCGCAATGTCACTTTCGAAGGCATGCGCTGCGAGGCCAGGGAGCGCCGGATATACGCCTCCGGTCGTCTTGACGGCACATGGTCAAAGGCACGCAAGAACGAGTGGGTACGCATTCAGGACGCCTATGCCAACCGGCATCATGCCGCGCTCTTTCTCGATTATTTTTGCCCCGTTGGCGTCATTGTTCGCAATGTCGACGAGGCACGAGCTGCCCTTGTGCGCGGTGGTCATCGCGATATCCAGCAATGGCTAAAGCCGTGACCCCGGATAGCGTAATCATTGAATTCGACCGCGCGCTACGCACGCTATTCGCGTCGGCGCGCAGCGTTCGGCCGGTTCCCGGTGATACCCAGCCGGAGCTTGGTCTGGATATCCGCCAGCGGCATCATGTGGTTGGCCTGATGCGCGTCAATCATTGTGGTGAGATTTGCGCCCAGGCTCTGTATCAAGGGCAGTCGCTGACCTCGCGCGACCCAGCTGTCAGGGAAGCCTTGCGTGGGGCGGCGAACGAGGAGACAGAACACTTGGCATGGACCGAGCGGCGCATCGACGAGCTCGGCGGGCGCAAGAGTTTGCTGAACCCGCTATGGTATGTCGGTTCGCTGACGCTTGGCCTGGTTGCAGGGGCCTTGGGCGACAAGTGGAATCTTGGTTTTCTGGCAGAGACGGAGCGGCAGGTCGAGGCTCATCTCGATGGTCATCTGCGCAGTCTTCCCGAGGGCGACCTGCGGTCACGCGCTATCGTCGACCAGATGCGTCTGGATGAAATTCAGCACGCCGAGACGGCGGTTCGTTACGGTGCTGCCGAATTGCCGGAGCTAGTCAAGACGGCAATGAAGTTGATGGCCAAGATCATGACAGGCACATCCTATCGTCTTTGATCTGGCGGTTCCCTGAGCTCAGGCTTCCTCGATAATTTCGAAGTCGTAGGTGATCTCGGCGGTTTTGCCGACCATGATCGACGCCGAACAATACTTGTCTTTCGATAGTTCGATAGCGCGCGCCACGGCATCCGGCTTGAGTTGCTTTCCTTTGACGCGGTAATGGAAGTGGATGCTCGTAAAAACCTTCGGGTCGCTGTCGGCGCGCTCTGCCTTCAGGCTGACGTCGCATGCGCTGACCTGATGGCGGCCTTTTTTAAGAATCAAAACCACATCGAAGGCGGAGCAGCCGCCGGTGCCTGCCAGAACCATCTCCATTGGGCGTAGACCGATATTTCGGCCGCCTGCCTCGGGGGCGCCATCCATGACTACCGCGTGGCCACTGCCAGTCTCCGCGACAAACGACATGCCGGCGTCGTCCCCCATCCATCTTACGGTGCATTCCATGCTGATCTCCTTGCTAGAGCGCGAATTCTAGCGGATTTCGGCCGGGCGTGGCTGCTTCTGGTGGTTGATGTTGCGGTGCAGCAAATGTGGCGGTATAACCATTTTTAATGGATGGGTATTGTCGGTTTAATTTATGGTTAATCGGTTTAATAAATTAATTAATAACTAATATGAATCAGCAAGTTAATATGTATTTGTATTACTTATGTTTAGATATGTATGTGCATGGTGCAATGCACAAATATCCCTTGCGAAGGCAGTGTGCTTCGGGCACAATGCGAAGCGTACGAACTGCAGTGACTTATTAGCGATGAGTTCTTCGGTTCAGATTTGTCTCCTCCACCCTCCTCCTTTGGTGTGGATTTAACGCGGCTCAGCGAGCCGCGTTTTTTTTGTCCATTTCTCGGGCTGGTTGATAGAGCATTGACAGTTTCTGGAAAAGTCGACTAGAATCCGCGCCTTTCTCCAATCCGCGCCCAAATTTTTCAGGACGGCACACTTATATGAAAACGTTTTCCGCCAAGCCACATGAGGTGAAGCGCGAGTGGTTTGTGGTAGA
>CAIXSK010000319.1 GCA_903922075.1 uncultured beta proteobacterium
CTGAGCCGCAGGGCCACCGGCCAAATGCTACGGTCGGCGGCAAAAAAAGCCCAAAATCGAAATTCCGCCGGCTGATCGACGGCCATGAAAAAACGCCAGGAACATCGTCGATGCTCCTGGCGTTTTTGCCGGGCGGTAACGGGCCCGCTCCGGTCAGTCCTGTTCGGCCGGCGCTCAGGCGCCGGGGCCGGCTGCTTGCGTGCCGTCGATTTCCCCGGACTGGACAGCCGCCGAGACCAGCACCTTGTCGACGCGATTCTTGTCCATGTCCACCACTTCGAAACGCCAGGCGACGGCTTCGAAATGGTCGGTGGACCTCGGGATCCGCCCAAGAGCATGCATGATGAAGCCGCCCAGGGTGTGGAAGTTGTTTTCCTCTTCGCCCGGCAGGTTTTCGTCGATGTCGAGGACCGATTTGAAGCGCTCAATGCCGACGTCGCCATCGACCAGCCAGGAGCCGTCTTCGCGCTGGATCATGTCGCGCTCTTCAGGCGTCTCGGGTTCGGAGAGTTCGCCGACGATGGCCGACATGACGTCGGTCAGCGTCACCACGCCCTGGACTTCGCCGTATTCGTCGACAATCAGCGCGAACTGCAGGCGCGCCCGGCGGAAGCTCTCCAGCAGCTGGGTGGTGGTCACGCTTTCCGGCACGTAGAGCGGCGGATGGAGGACCGACTCGATGTCGGCGGCGTCGATGCAATGCCCGGGCAGCGCCTTCTTGAGCAGGTCGCCGGTCTGCAGAACGCCGAGGATGTGGTCGAGGCCGTCGCGGCAGACGATGATGCGGGAGAACTCGGTTTCGATGATGCGCTGGCGGGCGACCTCGTCGCCTTCGTCGAGATCGACGACGAACATTTCGCGGCGCGGCGTCATGATCGCGGCAATCCGCTGCTCGTCCAGGCGCAGCACGTTGGAGACGATTTCCTGCTCGCTCTCGTGGAAAACGCCGGCTTCGGCGCCTTGCTCCATCAGCACCTTGATTTCATCGTTGGTGACCGGCGGCTCTTCCTTGCGGCGCGCGCCGAGTATGCTCAGGATCGCCGTCGACGAACTGGACAGCACGACGACCAGCGGATGCGTGACCTTGGCCAACAGCATCATCGGGCGGGCGATCAGCGAGGCGATGCCCTCGGGCGCCAGCATGGCCAGACGCTTGGGCACCAGTTCGCCGACGACGACCGAGAAATAAGTGAGCAGGACCACGGTGATGGTCAGCGAAACGCTCTTGGCGTACGGCGCCAGCAGCGGGATGCCGGCCAGCCAGGCGGCCAGGGGATCGGACAGCGCGGCCTCGCCGATGGCGCCGCTCAAAATGCCGATCGAGGTGATGCCGACCTGGATGGTGGAC
This sequence comes from uncultured beta proteobacterium, assembly GCA_903922075.1. Taxonomy (GTDB): domain Bacteria; phylum Pseudomonadota; class Gammaproteobacteria; order Burkholderiales; family Rhodocyclaceae; genus Azonexus. Next base: position 1,349 of record CAIXSK010000319.1, read on the forward strand.
AGGAAGCTGGAAGGTTCCTGGTGCAGGGAAAGTGCAGCTTCGGCCCCCAGGCTGCCGTCGTCCGCCAGATTCTGCAGTCTCGCCTTGCGCGACGAAACAACGGCAATTTCAGACATGGCGAAAACGCCATTGATGATGATGAGTACGGCTAGAAGAAATATATCCATGGTTGAAACCGCCCTACGCAGTCATCGTGCGTGCGGTTTCGGTGTTGAAGAACTGAGGAGTATAGCAGCAGCAAAGCCACGAGCCGTTCAGGGGCTTTGGCTCGACATGGCCGGGTCCGTCGCGACCGGTAGCCGGCGAACTCAACGTTCCGCCTTGGCCAGCCACTTCAGCACCGTCGCGTGCAAAGCCACCGGATCGACCGGCTTGGCGACAAAATCGCTCATGCCCGCTGCAATGCAGCGCACCTTGTCCTCGGTGAAGGCGTTGGCGGTGATCGCCACGATGGGCACCTGCGCCTTGCCGGGCAGTTGGCGAATCAGGCGCGTCGCCGTCAGGCCGTCCATGCGCGGCATCTGCATGTCCATCAGGATCAGGTCGTAATCGTTGCGGCTGGCCATTTCGACGGCGATCTGACCGTCCTCGGCGACATCGGCGACCAGCCCGACCTCATCGAGCATGGCCAGCGCGACCTCGCGATTGATCATTTCGTCCTCGACCAGCAGGACCGTGCGCCCCGAGTAGCCGCGGCGCAGGAGATCGGCCGCATCGTCGGAGCGGGTCGGTTCGTCGGCCCGGCCCGAGGCGCCGCCGGGCGCCCGCGGCAGGCGGACGGTCAGCCAGAAAGTGCTGCCCTGCCCCGGCACGCTGACCGCGCCGGCATCGCCGCCCATCATGCCGGCCAGCTTGCGGGTGATCGCCAGCCCCAGCCCGGTGCCGCCGTAGCGGCGGGTGATCGTGTTATCGGCCTGCTCGAAGGCGTTGAACAAGCGGGCCAGATGCTCGGGGGCGATGCCGATGCCGGTATCCTCGACCGCGAAGCGCAGCAGCACGCCGTCGGCGTTGTCGTCGACCCGGCTGACGCGCAGCACGACGCGGCCTGCCTCGGTGAACTTGATGGCATTGGTCGCGTAGTTGAGCAGCGCCTGCTGCAGACGGGTCGAATCGCCGAGCAGCGTTTCCGTTACATCGCCGGCCTCGACGACGAGATTGAGTCCCTTCGCCTGGGCGCGGTCGCGCAGTATTGAGGCGACGTTGGCTACGATGGTCTCGACGCGCAGCGGCTCCTCTTCGAAGCAGAATTTGCCGGCCTCGATTTTCGACAAATCGAGGATGGCGTTGATGATTTCCAGCAAATGCTCGCCGGCCAGTTCCAGCCGGTCGAGCCGGGCCAGCTGCTCGCCGGCCAGCCCGGCGCGGCGGATCAGGTGGGCCATGCCGGTGATGGCGTTGAGCGGCGTGCGGATCTCGTGCGACATGTTGGCCAGGAAGGCGCTCTTCGCCACGTTGGCCGTCTCGGCGGCCTCCTTGGCCTGGGCCAGTTCCTCGGTGCGGCTGGCGACCAGCTCTTCCAGGTGCTGGCGGTAGAGGCGCAGCTCCTCCTGGTTGCGCATCCGTTCGGTGATGTCGCGGCTGATCCCGAACAGGCCGACTGTCTTGTGGTTTTCGTCGAACAGCGGCCATTTGCTGGTCTCGACGTAACCGACCTGGCCGTCGGCAGCGAAGTATTTTTCAACATGCCCGAGCAGCGGCCGCCCCTCGGCAAAGACCGGATACTCGGCCGCTGAATAAAGCTGCGCCGTTTCGGCCGGAAAAATGTCGCGGTCGTGCTTGCCGATCAGATCGCGCCAGTGGTGGTGGCCGGTGATATCGGCCAGCGTCTGGCTGCAGAAACGGAAGCAGCCGTTGGCATCCTTGAAATAGACGAAATCGGTCGTCTGCGTCAGGAAAGTCTCGAAATCGCGGTTGAATTCAGCCAGCCCCCTCTGCGCCAGCTTGCGCCCGGTAATGTCGATGTCCATGCAGACGAAGATCAATTCCCCCGGGTTGTCGCCGGGAATGGAAAAGATGCTGACTTCGATCCAGCGTGCCTCCTCGTCGCGCGTCCGGACCTGGAACTCGACCGGGCCGACCGGCTCGCCCGAGGCGGCAATGCGCGCGATCACGTCGAGGAAGCTGGCGGCCTGCTCGCGCGAGAACATCAGCCGGTTCAGCGACTGTCCCGCCGCTTCCGCCGCCGACCAGCCGTAAAGGCGCTCGGAGGCGTGATTCCAGTAGATCACCCGGCCCTCGGCATTGAACCACTGCACGGCGACGTCCGGCGTGTTTTCCAGCGTCGCCGACAATTGCCGCCCGGCCGCGTCGGCCCGTTGTAAAGCCCGCGATGCCTGGTTCAGGGAGCGCCACAGCGCAATAAAGGTGCCGAGCACCAGCAGGGCAACCACCGCCATGCCCAGGCGCAGCAGCCAGCGGTTGTCCGGCGCGCCGCCCCAGCCGCCACGCGGCGTCGCGGCCAGTTGCCACGACCCGTTGGGCAACTGGATATCGGCCAGCACCGGCGTACTGTCGAACAGCGCCGCCGGCCCGAAGAACACCTCGCCGGCCGCCCCCTTGCCATCCTTGCCGCGGATGGCGATGTCGATGGGCAGCCTGTCCTGGCGCAAACCGCTGGCAACAAACAGTTTTTCGGCGTCGATGACGGCGCTGATCACCCCCCAGAAATACTCCTGCCCGCTACCGTCGCGCAGATAGACCGGCAGGCGCGCCACCAGGCCGACACCGCCCTGAACCAGGTTGATCGGCCCGGCCAGCACGATCCGGCGGCTCTCCCGCGCTTGCTCGACGGCGGCAAACTGTTCGGGCAAGGTGCGGTAGTCGGCATTGACCGCCTTTTCGTTGCCGCGCATCGGATAGACCATCCGGATGACCAGATCGGGGGCCACGGCGATATTGCGCAGTTGCGTGCTGTCGTCGAACAAGGGCGCGGCGACCAGCGCGAAACGCGCCTGGTCGAGACCCGGCTCCAGGGCGACCACCCCGACCAGCCCCCGGACCAGTTGAATATTGCTGTTGAGATTGCCTTCCAGCACGCTGCGCAAGCGCGCCAGGTCGTTCTGGACCCGGGCACGGACCGCCGAGGCGTGCTGTTCGTCGTTGATGCGTTCGGCGACATAGGCCGCCAGCCCCAAGCCGAAAACGAGCAGGGCCGTCAGAAAACCCAGCAACCGGTGGTTCATCGCTTTCCCGTCCACGGCGCCTGGCCAGCCTCCGACATGCCCCCGCAGGGGTATTCAACGAAAATAAACATCAAGCGCGACTCCCTGAGCAAAAACGCAGGCCTTTTTGGACCATTGTAGCCATGCCCGGACAAAACTGGCAAAAACACAAATCCGGCGAACTTCCGTCCGCCATGCGAATCAAATATACAGAGCCGTCCGCTCCGAGCCGGCAAGGAGTGCGCCATGCAACGACCAGCCCCGGAACCCCGCGAACGCACGCGACCGGAAAGCGATTCGTTCGGCAGCATCGAGGTTGCCGCTGATCGGCTGTGGGGCGCGCAGACGCAGCGTTCGCTGGCGCATTTCGCCATCTCCACCGAACGCATGCCGGACGAACTGATCCATGCGCTGGCCGTCGTCAAGGCGGCCTGCGCCAACGTGAACCGTGAATTCGGTCTGCTCCCGGCAACCGTTGCCGCCGCCATCACCGTCGCCGCCGAGGAAGTGGCCATCGGCCAGCATGGGCGGGAATTTCCGCTCTCGGTCTGGCAGACGGGGTCCGGCACGCAGACCAACATGAACATGAACGAGGTGCTGGCCAACCGCGCCTCGGAGCTGCTGGGCGGCCAACGCGGCAACGCCCGCCTCGTTCATGCCAACGACGCAGTCAATCTCGGCCAGTCGTCCAACGATGTCTTCCCGACCGCCATGCATGTCGCCGCCGCCACCGGCCTCACCCACGCGCTGCTGCCCGCGCTGCGCCGCCTGCGCGCCGCGCTGGCCGCCAAGTCGGCCGAATTCGCCGACATCGTCAAGATCGGCCGCACCCACCTGCAGGACGCCACGCCGCTGACCCTCGGCCAGGAATTCTCCGGCTACGTCGCCCAGCTCGACCACGCCGAAGCGATCATCGGCGCCAGCCTGGCCTCGCTCTACCCGCTGGCCATCGGCGGCACCGCCGTCGGCACCGGGCTCAACGCGCCGCCCGACTTCGGCCGCCATGTCGCCGCCGAACTGGCTGACAAGACCGGCCTGCCCTTCACCAGCGCCGCCAACAAGTTCGCCGCGCTGGCCGCCCACGACGGCCTGGTTGCCGCCCACGGCGCCCTGAAAACACTGGCCGTGGCGCTGACCAAGATCGCCAACGACATCCGCTGGCTGGCCTCCGGCCCGCGATCCGGCCTCGGCGAACTGAGCCTGCCGGAAAACGAGCCGGGCAGTTCGATCATGCCCGGCAAGGTCAACCCGACCCAGTGCGAGGCGCTGACCATGCTCTGCTGTCAGGTCATCGGCAACGACGTGGTGATCGGCATCGCCGGCGCCTCGGGCAATTTCGAACTGAATGTCTACAAGCCGGTGATCGCCCACAATTTCCTGCAAAGCGTCCGCCTGCTGGCCGACGGCATGGACAGCTGCGAGCGCCATTGCGTCCGCGGCATTGTCGCCAACCGCGAGCGCATCGGCGACTTGATGGAACGCTCGCTGATGCTGGTCACCGCGCTGGCGCCGCACATCGGCTACGACAAGGCGGCGGCAATCGCCAAGCAGGCGCACCATCAGGGCAGCACGCTGAAGGAAGCGGCGCTGGCGCTCGGCCATGTCTCGGCCGCCGACTACGAACGCTGGGTCGTCCCGGCCGAGATGGCGCGGCCGCCCGGCTGACCAGCACGAATGCTACGGTCGGCAGCAAAAAACGGCCAAATTTGAAATTTTCATCAGAAGGAGAAACCTTTCACCGCAAACCCGAGGAGAAAAATCATGCCGCCCAAATTCGAATTTTGCCGCCACATCGTCGGCGCGTTTTTATTGCTTGCCGCCGCCCTGGCGCCGTTACCCGCCAGCGCAACCCTCCCCGCCGCGGCCTGGACGACGCCCGGCGGCCACCCGCTGCAAACCGTCCAGTATCGCGAATGCTCGCGCCGCTCCCAGGTATTCGCCAGCCAGGACACGGCCTGGCAAAGATGGCGCGAAGCCCGCGCCCAGGGCTATGCCGTCAGCAATGGCGTCGTCCCCTGCTACGACCAGTACAACACGCGCGGCTACTGCTTCTTTGTCTTTTATCGCTGCTGACGCAACAACGGCCAAACAGCGTTTGAACTTCTGCAGACCGCATATGTCATAAATCCAGCTAGCCGGACCGAGAGTTCTGTACTCGATCATCGTTTGACGGGGGAGAAACGTATGAAACGCGCTCTATTGGCCGCCATCTCGGCAATCGCGATCCTTGCCGCCGGCATCGGGATCGTCCAGTTCCAGGACCACGGCGTCGGCGATGCCCATGCCCAGAATGCGCCCCCGGCGGTGGCGGCAGCACCATCGGGGCAACCGCAGCCCGAGGCCACCGTCGTCGACCAGGACGCGCCCTACTTCGAGGCCTGCGCCCGCGAAGGGCTGAACCAGTCCGAATGCGTCGGTCGCCTGATCTGGTTCAAGGCCACCGGCGGCAACGAACGCTTCCACACCTACACCTTCCAGCAGCGCATCGGCGTCCTCGTCGACTGGTTCCGCGTGCTGCGCGCCGACCAGCGCGACGACCGCTTCTGGGCCTGGGGCATCATCAACGACCCGGCCTGCTGCAAGCCGGGCGACCCCGACTGCCCGGCCAGATCGGCCGATGAAACCTACGGCTTCGACTGGTGCCCGGGCGACGACGTGCTGCTCAAGTACGTCGGCAAGCCCGGCTACGTCGACCCGGCCTGCGGCCTGAAGGACGCCGCGCTTGATCCCGACGACCCGCACAGCCAGGGCGGCAAGGCCGACCAGCGCCACTCCGCCTGCGACCTCAAATTCGGCACCTCGACCGGCGCACTGGGCATCCGCAAGTTCCCCAACCCGCGCTTCGACGCCGCCAAGTGGCAGGCGCTCAATGGCAGCAACGGCACCTGGGCCGGCTTCGCGGCGACCAAGGCCGCCGCCACCGGCATCGAGTCCGACACCCGGGTCAGCAAGCTGGCCGACGCCTCGGTCGAGCCGCCCTTCCTGATCGGCACCTCCTGCGGCTCCTGCCACATCGCCTTCGATCCGCTCAATCCGCCGGCCGACCCGGCGCATCCGAAGTGGGAAAACATCAAGGGCCTGGTCGGCAACCAATACACCCGGATGTCCGAACTGCTCGGCTCCGGCATGCCGAAGACCAGCCTGGAATACCAGATGTTCGCCCACGCCCGCCCCGGCGTGACCGACACCTCGGCCATTTCGCACGACCAGATCAACAACCCGGGCACCATCAACGCCCTGGTCAATGTCGCCCAGCGCCCGGTATTCAAGGGCGAGATGATCACCAAGTGGCGCAAGGCCGCCACCTGCGGCGCCGAGAAGGACGAGGACAAATGCTGGTGCGAACCCGGCCGCAACGGCAAGTGCTGGCAGAAGAGCACGCGCGACGACGACACGACGACCGTCTTCCTCGGCGGCCAGAAGGTCGTCCTGCCCGGCGTCCATCACATCCTGAAGGGCGGCGAGGATTCGATCGGCGCCCTGGAAGCCATCCAGCGCGTCTATTTCAACATCGGCTCCTGTTCCGAGCAGTGCTGGGTCAACAACTTCAACGACATGCGCCAGCTCGACCCTGAACAGCGTGGTTTCGGCCAGACGCCGTTCAACATCGGCCAATGCCGGCGCGATTGTCCGAATTTCAGGGCCGTCGAGGACCGCCTGCAGAACCTGCTCGATTTCTTCGCCTCGGCCGAGTCGGATGAAACCGACCTCCATGCCGCCCGCGCCAACCAGCGCATGGCGGCCAACCCGGCCGCCAAATACGGCCGCGCCGACCTGATCGCCGAGCTCGACAAGGAATTCGGCAAGGGCGCCGTCGGCCGCGGCCAGGCCGTCTTCGCCGACAACTGCGCGCGCTGCCATTCGAGCATCCCGGAAGCCACCGGCGGCGCCTTCAAGAACCGCGACTTCGCGGCGCCCAACGACGCCCATCCGCGCAAGGTGCGCGCCGATTTCCTCGGCAACGACCAGCCGACGCCGGTCACCGAAGTCGGCACCTTCCGCTGCCGTTCGCTGCACTCCAACCACAAGGCCGGCCAGCTCTACATGGAATACGCCTCCGACACGCTGCGCAAGCAGCCGCCGGTCGCTGACATTCCCGAGCGCGGCGAGCTGAAGGACGGCGGCCGCGGCTATCTGCGCAACATCTCGCTGGTCAATGTCTGGGCCACCGCGCCGTTCATGCACAACAACGCCATCGGCCCGGAAATCTGCGGCAAGCCGGCCAACAAGGACAACGACTTCCACCGCGCCCGCTACGTCGGCACCGACGGCCAGTTGCTGCCCGACCAGCCCGACTGCCTGCGCTACGACCCGACGGTGGATGGCCGCTTCGAGCTCTACAAGCGCTCGATGCACGAACTGCTGAATCCGAAGGAACGCGGCACCAAGCGCACGCTGACCAACGCCGATCTGCTGCTCGACGTCGGCCTCCGGCCGCTCGATGGCAAGACCGAGAAGCCGCTCGGCGGTTTCGGCCAGGTCAGGATCCCGATGGGCGCCAGCGCCGGCTTCCTGAACGGCCTGCAATACAAGCAGCTGGTCGGCGACCTGTTCCTCGCCAAGCGCCACCCGGACAAGCTGGAAGCCGCCGGCAAGAAGGCTCAACTGGCCACCCTGCAGACGCTGGCCGACGACGTCCTGAAGAATCCGGCCCGCTTCGTCGACATCCTGCGCGAAAAGCGCGACTTCCTCAGCGCGCATTACCAGACCTGCACCGAGGAGATCGAAAACGGCGGCCACCGCTTCGGCGAGGACCTTTCCGACGCCGACAAGAAGGCGCTGACCGCCTTCCTGGCCACGCTGTGAGCACGGGGGAGAAGATCATGACACTGACCAAAACCAGCCTGCTCACCGTCGCCGTCCTTGCCATCACCGCCTGCAGCAAGCCGGAGCCGCCGAACATCGCCTACGCGCCCTACGACAAGGACTACGCGACCAAGATGAACCTCGCCCAGGTCGAGTACAAGTACCCGATCCCGGCCGCCGAACTGGCGAAAATCACGCCGGACTACCTGGCCAAGCTGGACCAGGAGCAGCTCGACCAGATCTACGCCCGCCTGCCGGCCGGCCCGATCCCGGACGGCGCCTTCGAGGGCCGCATCCTGCTGCCGCGCGGCGAGAGCGGCAAGTTCCGGCTGTCCGAGATCGTCGGCGGCTTTACCGGCCTCGGCCTGCATCTGAAGGGCCTGCTGATCGAGGACGTCGGCGAGACCCTGTGGCGCGGCAAGGTTTTCTTCCGCGACGAGCGGGTGCTGCGCAACCGTATCGAAGACCTCTCCATCCTCAAGAAAATGGGCCTGGTCGAGGGCGAACCGAAGAAGATGCAATACGGCGGCAAGGAAACCTGGCTGCTCTTCCCGGCCAAGCTGTACTGCGGCCAGAGCCTGCTCGACGCCCGCCGCGAGTCGATCATCATCGACTATTTCTTCACCGACGAAATCCCCGGCTACCAGGAGAGCCCCGACTTCCTGGCCGGCCGCCGCGGCCTCAAGGTGCGTGACGAAATCCGCATGATCCGGCCCGGCCTCTACCTCGGCCGCGCCTACCTCGACCGCGCCTTCGGGCTCAACTTCACGCTCTACGACAAGGCGACCGACGAAAAAACCCGCGACGATTTCGTCAAGACCGGCAAGGTCCAGGAGGACTGCTGGCCGGGCACCCAGGTCCGCACTGTCGCCGCCGCCCCCGCCGCCAAATCGTGAACCGTGGGCGAGTCATGGACATCCGGCATGACTTTGCGCAGATTCCTCCTCGCCGGCCTGTTGGCCCTGGCCGGCGGGCCGGGGGCCGGCATGGCTGCCGCCGCTGAAAACCGCCCGCCGGCCGACTGGGTGGTCAACCCGAGCAGCCCCGGCGACAACCTGCCGCCGGTCGGCCGCTCGCTGTTCGACGAACTGTTCGCGGTCAGCGCCAACGGCCAGGCGAAGATCGACCTGCCCTTCCCGTTCGCGGCGCTGCTCGCCCGGCTCGACGCCAGTCTGGCGCGCGATCCGGCCAGCCGGCAGCCGGCCTCGCGGCGCGTGCTGATCCCGCTCGGCCGTTCGCTGCAGCGCACCGCCGCGGCGCCGGACTATTTCGCCTACCCGCGCGTCGTCGTCGCCGTCGACGCGCAGCCGGCCAGTGCTGCCGCGCCCTACCTGAAGGACCGCCTGTACATCGGTTACCAGGAAAAATCGTCAGTGCTCGAGGTGATCAGCTACAACGAGGCGGCCGGCCGCTTCGAGTTCCAGCTGGTCAAGGACTACCGGGCCGGCGGCCAGCCGCAGGTCTTCTACGCCAACCGCACGCTGTGCTTCGCCTGTCACCAGAACGGCTCGCCGATCTTCTCGCGCGCCCTGTGGGACGAAACCAACGCCAACCCGCCGACCGCTGCGCTGCTCCGTGCCACTGGCCGCCACTTCTACGGCATCGCCGCCGACCGTGGCGTGGATATTCCCTACGCCATCGACAATGCCACCGACCGCGCCAACGGCTTCGCGCTGACCCAGCGCCTGTGGCGCGAGGGTTGCGGCGCCAACGACCTGCCGGCGCGCCGCTGCCGGGCCGGCCTGTTCACGGCGGCCCTGCGTCATGCGCTATCCGGCGGCCAGACCCGGCCGCCCGATGCCGATTTCCGCGCCACGGTCGCCGACCGCCTGACAGCCGAAGCCCGCCGCCGCTGGCCGGGCGGCCTGACCATCGGCAACCCCGACCTGCCCAACCGCAATCCGCTGGCTGCCACGCCGATCTGGCCCACCGAGCTGGCAGCGCAGGTGGCCCACTCCCATGTCGCGGCACGCTTCGAGCCGCTGCTCCCGCGCCCGCCGCTCGCCACCTGGCAGCCCGAGGCGCCGGGCGCCATCGACACGCTGATCGCCGGCCTGGCCGAATTCGTTTCGGCCGCCGACCGCCAGCGCCTGGAGGTGGCGCTGGCCAGGCGAACCGGCGGCGCTACGACAGCGCGCGTTTCGCCGTGCAAGATCGACGCCAGCGCCGCGCGCTGGTCGGTGCATTGCGCACCGGCCGCCGGCCAGTCCGGGCCAACGCTAAACGCCACGCTGGCGGTCCGCAACGGCCGGCCGGTCGGCGGCGTTGTCAATCGCCTCGCCTTGCCCGGCGGCACGGCGCTGAGCAACATCGAGCTGACCCGGCCCGAGGTCGCGGCCGGCGCCTGGCGCTTCACGCCCCGGCTGGACGGCCGCCTGCCGCGCACGGCCGATGGCGATGCGCTGGCCGGGCTGGCTTTTCGCCGCACGGCCGGGCAGCCGGAGGCCGGCGAAGCCAGCGTCGACGTGCGCGCAGACTTTGCCGCCGCCGCACAGGCCATGGCGGCGTTGGCCGAATCCACTGCCGAGTCCACTGCCGAGTCCACTACCGACTCGCCGGCCGGCGAGACCTTGTTCGCGCCCACGGCCATTCCCCGGGCCGGGTTGTTCGCGGCCTTGCTGGCCCGACTGGGCAGCCCGGCGGCGACCGGGCCGGTCGTCGCCACGCTGCCACCGCCCCGCCTCGAAGTGCCGGCGGCGATCCCCGGCAGCGGCGCCGATACGCCGGTGGACAAATCCATCCAGGGCTTTTTCCCGTATTGCGCGGCCTGCCACCAGTCGGCCGAGACTTTCCCGCCCAATTTCCTGAGCGGCAGCGGCCTGCAGGTTGCGGCCCGCCTGCGCCAGTGCGCGCCGCGCCTCTATGTGCGGCTGGCCATGGCCGATCTGCCGGCGGCGCAGCGCGACAAGACGCCAATGCCGCCAGAGACCCTGCTGCCGGCCTTCGCCACCGATGCCGCCGGCTGGAAGAACAGCCTGGCCCGCGCCGCGCTGCTTGCCCAGGTCGGCACCTGGCTGCGCGCCGAGACCGGCCGCCCGCCGCAGCTCGACGAATTGCTGGCCGGCGGCTACGAGGCC
>CAIXSK010000320.1 GCA_903922075.1 uncultured beta proteobacterium
GATGTGGTGTTTCTTCATCTTGCCGGCCGTGTAGGCGATCATCGTGTGACCGTTTTCGAGTTCGACGCGGAAACGACCGTCGGGGAGGACGTCATTCACGACGCCTTGCATTTCAAGCAGTTCTTCTTTGGCCAATGGGTTTCTCCAGTAATTTGAAAAATGGGGTTCAGAGGGGGGCGACCGTAGCATCGGTCGAAATCGCCTCCGGCCGGTGGCGGGGCAATTCCCACGGACGGCCGGGTTCGGTGATGGCGGTGACGGAAATCAGCGGCGGCGGCGAGGTGACGCTGCCGAAGATCGTGGCGTAGGACACGTCGGCAGCATCGCGGCCGGTGCCGAGGCGGACGAAGCCCATCGGGATCGCGGTGCCGGATGGATCGAACAGATACCAGCGGCCATCGAGGAAGACTTCGACGTAGGCGTGGAAATCGGTCGGTCCGAGCGCCGGGTCGGCGCCGTAGTCGATGCCGGTGGTAAAGCGGGCGGGGATGCTCAGGGCGCGGCAGATGGCGGTCATCAGATGGGCGAAGTCGCGGCAGACGCCGACGCGATCGGTCACCGTGTCGAGGGCCGAAGTTGTCGAGCTGCTGGTGTTGCTGCGGAAGGCGACGTGCTTGTTGACCCAGTTGCGGATCGCCTCGACCCGGCGGTAGCCCTTGGTCAAGTGGCCGAATTCGCTCATCGACAAGGCGCCGAGGCGGTCGGACTGGCAGTAGCGGCTGGGGTAGATGTAGCCGAGCACCGACAGCGGCAGCTGGGCGACCGGCGTTTCCTGGATGAGATCGGGGTTGCCGATGTGTTGGTCGATATCGACCAGCGCCTGGTAGCTGACGTGCAGCGGGCCGGCGGGGGCGGTCAGGCGCAGGTAGCGGGCGTGCGTCAGCGGATCGGCCTGGATCGTCGTCGGCACTGCCTGGCTGACGAACAGGCTTTCGCTGACGATGCGCTGGCTGGCGGTAGGCGCCGCATGGATGTTGAAAACGAAATCGGCGCCCGGAAAATTCAGTTCGTAATGCAAATCGATAGCGAACTGGATGCGGACCATGTATTCCCCAGATTGACGGCGTCCAAAAGTCCGGACAAGCCGGAAGCGCTCGGACGAGCAATGAAACGGCGCTTTGCGACGGGGAAATGTTCAGTTCGGTGTGCCGGCGGTTCGCGGGGCGAAGGAGCGGCAGGGGGACGGCATTTACGCGGGGCAGAACGAAGAGGCCGGCACCTTGTGGTGCGAGGCTGCCCGCATCTTACGCGCCAAGAGCCGTCGAGGCAAGAAAAATCTTCGGAAATTCAATCCCTTGCCGATATTTTGGCAAGGGATTGAAGGCTTCGTCAGGCAGCTTCGTTCAGCCGGGCGGCACCCAGGCGGTTGATGCCGCTGACGATGGCCTTGATCGAGGCGGTGACGATGTTGCTGTCGATGCCGACGCCGAAGGTTTCACCCTGGCCGCTGGCCGCCATTTCGACAAAGGCGCAGGCGCGGGCGTTGCCGTCCTCGCCCATCGGTACCATCGAGCGCTCCTCGTAGCTGCGCACCTGGACCTTGATGCCGGCCGATTCGAGGGCGTGCATCGCCGCGTTGATCGGGCCGTTGCCTTCGCCGGTCAGGATGTGCGGCGTGCCGTCGATATCGACCGAGAGGCGGATGCCCTGTGCCGTACCGTGCTCGAACAGGTGGTGCTCGCGGTAGCGGACTGGCGCCGCCTGGTCGAGATAGGCCTGGCTGAACAGGTTCCAGATGTCGCCGGCGCTCACTTCGCCGCCATGCGTGTCGGTGTGCTGCTGGACGACGCCGGAGAACTCGACCTGCAAGCGGCGCGGCATGACCACGCCGTGCTCGGCTTCCATCAGGTAGGCGATGCCGCCCTTGCCCGACTGGCTGTTGACGCGGATCACCGAGTCGTAGCTGCGGCCGACGTCGGCCGGGTCGATCGGGAGGTAGGGCACTGACCA
>CAIXSK010000321.1 GCA_903922075.1 uncultured beta proteobacterium
CAGCACGGTGGCCTTGATGGTGCCTTGCGGCAGGCCGATGTGGTCCTGGGCCATGACGAAGATGTCGTTCCACAGGCGGGCTTCGAGGTGGCTTTCCATCTTCGGCAGGTAGTAGAACGGGCCGGCGCCGCGGGCGATCTGTTCCTTGGCGTTGTGGAAGAAGACGACGGCGAAGTCGAAAATGCCGCCGCCGACGCGCTGACCGTCAACCAGCACGTGCTTTTCGTCGAGGTGCCAGCCGCGCGGACGGATCTGCAGGGTGGCGATCTGGTCGTTCAGCTTGTATTCCTTGCCGTTCTCGTTCTTGAACGACAGCTCGCGGCGGATCGCCTTGTACAGATTGACCTGACCCTGGATCTGGTTGTCCCAGTTCGGCGAGTTGGAATCCTCGAAGTCGGTCATGTAGGAATCAGCGCCGGAGTTGAAGGCGTTGATGATCATCTTGGCTTCGACCGGGCCGGTGATTTCGGTGCGACGACGCTCCAGCGCCTTGGGCAGCGGGGAAATCTTCCAGTCGCCTTCGCGGATGGCCTTGGTTTCCGGCAGGAAGTCGGGCATTTCGCCGGCATCGATGCGGGCCTGGCGCTCAACGCGGGCCTTCAACAGTTCCTGGCGGCGGGCTTCGAAGGCGCGGTGCAGCTTGGCAACCAGTTCGAGGGCTTCGAAAGTCAGGATGGATTCGTAACCCGGCTTGATGTCGCCGGTGATTTGCACGCCTTGGGGCAGGTTGAGGCTCATGACAGCTCCTGAGAAAGGATGGGAATGTTTCGACAGGACGGATTCTATGGTGATTCCGAGTCGCGAAAAACGGGGGTAGAATCATTTCATCTTTTACCGTGAGTATCAAATGGACCGCCTGAAGCAGATCGAAGCCTTCGTTTCGGCAGCGACTCGTGGCAGCCTGTCGGCCGCTGCCCGCATCGAAGGGGTGACGCCGGCGATCATCGGTCGCCGGCTTGATGCGCTGGAAACCCGGCTCGGCGTCAAGCTGCTGCTGCGCACGACGCGCAAGTTGACCATCACTTTCGAGGGGCAGGCCTTCCTGGAGGATTGCCAGAAGACGTTGAACGACCTGGCCAACGCCGAAGCGGCGGTGTCGCTGGGCGGCGTTCGGGCCAGCGGCCAGTTGCGGGTCTCGGCGCCGTCCGGCTTCGGCCGCCGGCACGTGGCGCCGCTGGTCGGCGAGTTCATGCTGGCCAACCCGGAAGTGACGGTCAATCTCGATCTCAGCGACCGGCTGGTCGATCTGCTCAACGAGAACATCGACTGCGCCATCCGCATCGGCGAACTGACCGACTCCAGCCTGGTCAGCGTCCGGCTCGGCGAAATGCGCCGCATGGTGGTGGCCAGCCCGGCCTACCTGGTCGCTCACGGCGTGCCGCGCGAACCGGCCGACCTGGCCGGCCACAACTGCCTGTCGCTCGGCCAGCAGCGCGGCTGGGTGTTCCGCGATCCGGCCTCCGGCACGGTCGATACGATCAAGGTCGGCGGCACGTTTGAATGCAACGATGGTGCCGTGCTGCACGAATGGGCGCTGGCCGGCCGCGGCCTGGCCTGGCGCTCGCTGTGGGAAGTCGGCCAGGATTTGAAGGAAGGCACGCTGACCTCGGTGCTCGACGCCTGGCAGGCGCCGCCGATGGGCATCTACGCCGTCTTCCCGCAGCGCCGCCATTTGCCGCTGCGGGTGCGGCTGTTCATCGATCTGCTGAAGGACACCTATAGCCGGCCGAGTTATTGGGAGCTGCGCTGAGCGCGCCATGAAAACCCCCGTTTTTCGCGCCCTTGGTCTCGTTTCGGTGGCGCTCGGACTGATCGGTGTCGTGCTGCCGCTGCTGCCGACGACACCTTTCCTGATCCTCGCCGCTTATTTCTTTGCCCGTTCGCATCCGGAATGGGAGGCCAAACTGCTGGCTCACCCGAGCGTTGGTCCAGCGATCCGGGCCTGGCGCGACCATCGGGCGATCCCGCGGGTCGCCAAGCGGACGGCGGCGCTGCTGATGGCGATCAGCGTAGTCACCGCCTGGTTCGGTCTACCCGAACCCTGGCGCTACCTTCCCTTGCTGGTTGCCGTGCCGCTACTCGGCTGGATGTGGTCGCGGCCGTCGGTCTGATCGGCAATGCTACGGTCGGCCGGAAAAAATGGCCAAAATAAAAAAACCGAGGCGATTCACCCCTGTAGCAGGAAAGCTGAGGGTCACGCCAGCGGACGGGGAAGCCAGACGCCGTGGGTTTCAAGGATGGATTGGATTTCCGGCAATACTGCACATGAAACAGGTTGTTTAACCACGTAGGAAGCTGTCGAGCGACCGGGGCTGGTTAGCG
>CAIXSK010000322.1 GCA_903922075.1 uncultured beta proteobacterium
AGTTGCAGACCGTCGCGAGCACTTTTCTCGGGGTGGAATTGAACCGCAAAGATATTATCCCGCCCCACTGCACAGGTAAAGGGCACGCCGTATTCGCAAGAGCCCGTCACCAGCGCCGGATCGGCCGGTTCGACGAAATAGCTGTGCACGAAATAAAAGCGCGCACCGTCGGCGATGCCCTGCCACAGCGCGTGCGGCTGCTGGCGCACCTCGTTCCAGCCCATGTGCGGGACTTTCAGGCGCTCGCCGCCGGGCAGCACCATTTTCTGGTCGGGAAAGCGCTTGACGTTGCCAGCGAAGATGCCGAGCGCCGGCACGTCGCCTTCGTCGCTGTGCTCGAACAGCATCTGTTCGCCGACGCAGATGCCGAGGAAAGGCTTGCTTTTTGCGGCAGCCAGAACGGCTTCGCGCAAGCCGCGCGATTCCAGTTCGTGCATGCAGTCGGGCATCGCGCCCTGACCGGGAAAGACGACGCGCTCGGCGGCGCCGACCACGGCCGGGTCGGCGGTGACGACCACCGTCTTGCCGCCGGCGACATGCTCCAGCGCCTTCGACACCGAGCGCAGGTTGCCCATGCCGTAGTCGATGACGGCGACGGTGTTGCCAGCGCTCACAGCGAGCCCTTGGTCGACGGCATGGCACCGGCCATGCGCGGATCGGGCGTCACCGCCATGCGCAGGGCGCGGCCGAAGGCCTTGAAGATGGTCTCGGCCTGGTGGTGGGCGTTCTTGCCGCGCAGGTTGTCGATGTGCAGCGTCACGCCGGCGTGGTTGACCAGCCCATGGAAGAATTCGCTGACCAGGTCGACGTCGAACTGGCCGATGACAGCGCGCGAAAATTCGACGTTGAGTTCCAGCCCCGGCCGCCCGGACAGGTCGATGACCACGCGCGACAGCGCCTCGTCGAGCGGCACATAGCTGTGGCCGTAACGGGTCAGTCCCTTCTTGTCGCCCCAGGCCTTGGCCAGCGCCTGGCCGAAGGTGATGCCGATGTCCTCGACGGTATGGTGCGCATCGATGTGCAGATCGCCCTTGGCCTCGATGTCGAGGTCGATCAGGCCATGACGGGCGATCTGGTCGAGCATGTGGTCGAGGAAGGGGACGCCGGTGGCAAACTTGCCCTGGCCGGCGCCATCGAGATTGAGACGCACGGTGATCTGCGTCTCCAGCGTGTTGCGAGTAATTTCGGCTTGCCGCATGGTTGAAGGCTGCAAAAGGCTTTTGATGGAGGGCCATGATACCATTTCGGCCACCTTTTCCGCCTTTCGTGAATCCCCATGAGTCGTTTCTGGAGCCGGGTCGCCCGCGACCTCACCCCCTACGTGCCGGGCGAGCAGCCCAAGATCGCCAACCTGATCAAGCTCAACACCAACGAGAACCCCTACCCGCCCTCGCCGAAAGTGCTGGCGGCGATCCAGGCCGAACTCGGCGCCGACGCGGCGCGCCTGCGCCTCTACCCGGACCCCAACGCCGATCTGCTCAAGACAGCCATCGCCCAATGCCATGGCGTCACAGCGCAGCAGGTTTTCGTCGGCAACGGCTCGGACGAGGTGCTCGGCCACGCCTTCCTGGGGCTGCTCAAGCACGAGGCGCCGATTCTTTTCCCGGACATCACTTACAGCTTCTACCCGGTCTATTGCGGGCTGTACGGTGTCGAATTCATCCAGGTGCCGCTGGCCGACGATTTCACCATCAACCCGGCTGACTTCTGCGGTCGGCCGAACGGCGGCATCATCTTCCCCAACCCGAATGCGCCGACCGGCTGCCTGCTGGCGCTCGACGCCATCGAACGCATCCTGCAGGCCAACCCGGATTCGGTCGTCGTCGTCGATGAGGCCTATGTCGATTTCGGCGGCGCCACGGCAATCCCGCTGGTCGACCGTTACGACAACCTGCTGGTCGTGCACACGCTGTCCAAGTCACGTTCGCTGGCCGGCCTGCGCGTCGGCTTCGCGGTCGGCCATCCGGCGCTGATCGAGGCCCTGGAGCGGGTCAAGAACAGCTTCAACTCCTATCCGCTGGATCGTCTGGCGATTGCTGGCGCCGTCGCCGCGATTGAGGACGAGGCGCATTTCGAGCAGTGTTGCCGGGCGGTCATCGCCTGCCGCGACCAGTTGTCGGCCAATCTCGCCGGCCTCGGCTTCGAGGTCCTGCCCTCCGCCGCCAACTTCGTCTTCGCCCGCCACCCGCAGCGCGACGCCGGGGAACTGGCCAAGGCGCTGCGCGATCAAAGCATCATCGTCCGCCATTTCAAATTGCCGCGCATCGACCAGTTCCTGCGCATCACCGTCGGCACCGACGACGAATGCCAGGCACTGATCGCCGCTCTGCGCCAGATCACCGCCTGACCGCCATGGAAACCATCTGGAAACGCCCCGACGGCAGCATCGTCGCCTGCACCGAGAAGATCAAGGTGCTGCGTGAAAACCTCGAAGAACTGCGCCAGATGGCGCAGGACGCCTTCGAGGATGCGCTGCTGATGGAGTGTGAGGAAAGCCAGATCCGGGCGGTGTTCCAGGACGTGATCGCCCGGCTGGAAAATCCGTACAACAAGCCTTAACGCGCTTGTTTGGCCGGCCGGCGGCAAATGCTACGGTCAGCGGCAAAAAACGGCCAAAATCAAAGCAGCCCGCTCAGCCCAAGCAGGGCACCCACCCCGATGAACCACAGCGGATGCAGTTTCGTCCGCAGATTGGCGACCACGGTGGCCAGCACCAGCCCCCAGGCTGCCCAGCCGAAAGCCGCTGCCTGGGCGATCAGCGTCGCTCCGGAAAAGACCAGCCCGACAGCGAGCGGCGCAACGCCGATGCTGACCGCCTTTTGCCAGCGCTTGCCGGCAAAGCTCTCCCAGCGGTCGATCAACAGGTAAATCAGGACGCTCATTGGCAGGCACATGGCCAGCGTCGCCGCCAGCGCTCCGGCCAGCCCGGCGATTTCCCAGCCGATCAGTGTAACGACCAGCACATTGGGCCCCGGCGCCGCCTGGGCGATGGCATAGAGATGGGTGAAGGTGGTGTCGTCCAGCCAGTGGTGGTTTTCGACGACCACGCGGTGCATTTCCGGTAGCAGGGCCGTGGCGCCGCCGAAGGCGACCAGGGCGAGCAGCGCGAATTCGAGGAACAACTCGACGACGATCATTTGCCCCCCTGCTTCCAGTACGCCACGCCGCCGGAGAGTAGCAGGCCGGCGACCATGACGCTGGGCATCGGCCAGCGCAGCCAGGCGATGGCCGCCACGGTCAGCGCCGTAAAGGGCAGGAACGCCAGCTTGTCCTTGATCGCCATACCCATCCGCCAGGCCATCGCGAACAGCAGGCCGACACCGACGGCGGCGATGCCGCGCAGCATGCCCTGGGCCAGCGGCAGGCTACCGTAGCGGTCATAACCCAGCGCCAGCAGCAGGACGATCAACAAGGGAAACAGGAGCAACCCGAACGGTGCCACGATAGCGCCGGCGACGCCCTGGTAGCGCTTCCCGACGACGACGGCCAGGTTGATCACGTTCGGCCCGGGCAGGAACTGGCACAGACCAAGCTGGGCGTTGAATTCGTCGGCCGTCATCCAGCGCCGCTCCTCGACCAGCATGCGCCGGGCAAAGGGCAGCACGCCGCCGAAGCCGGACAGGCCGACCGAGGAAAAACCCAAAAAAAGCGCCCGGAGGTCCGGGCGTGGCGATTGTTCGGACATGCTACGGTAAGCCGGAAATTTTGCCCAAAATCCTAATTTTCCAGCCGGTAGGCGGCCGATTGGGCGTGCGCCGGCAGGCCCTCGCCCTCGGCCAGCGTGCGCGCGATGCGACCCAGCGTCTGCGCCCCGGCCTTGGAGACCTTGATCAGGCTGGTCCGCTTCTGGAAATCGTAGACGCCGAGCGGCGACGAGAAACGGGCGCTACCCGAGGTCGGCAGCACGTGGTTCGGGCCGGCGCAGTAGTCGCCGAGCGATTCCGAGGTGTAGTGACCGATGAAGATGGCGCCGGCGTGATGAATCTTGCTCACCCAGGGATCGGGATCGGCCAGCGCCAACTCAAGGTGCTCCGGCGCGACGCGGTTGGCGATGGCTACCGCCTCGTCCATGTCGCGGACCAGGATGAAGGCGCCGCGATTGGTCAGCGACGTTTCGATGACTTCGCGGCGCGGCATGGTCGGCAGCAGTTTGTCGATGCTCGCCTGGACCTGCTCGATGAAGGCGGCGTCGGTGCAGATCAGGATCGACTGGGCCAGCTCGTCATGCTCGGCCTGCGAGAAGAGGTCCATCGCCACCCAGTCCGGATTGCCCGAGCCGTCCGAGACGACCAGGATTTCCGACGGGCCGGCGACCATGTCGATGCCGACGATGCCGAACACCCGGCGCTTGGCGGTGGCGACGTAGGCGTTGCCCGGCCCGACGATCTTGTCCACCTGCGGCACGGTCGGCGTGCCGTAGGCCAGCGCACCAACCGCCTGGGCGCCGCCGATGGTGAATACGCGGTCGACGCCGGCCAGGCAGGCGGCGGCCAGCACCAGCTGGTTATGCTCGCCGCCCGGGGTCGGGACGACCATGATCAGTTCCTGGACGCCAGCCACCTTGGCCGGAATCGCATTCATCAGCACCGACGACGGGTAAGCCGCCTTGCCACCCGGCACATAGAGGCCGACGCGGTCGAGCGGGGTGATCATCTGGCCGAGCATGGTGCCGTCAGCCTCGGTGTAAGACCAGCCGTCCATCTTCTGCCGCTCGTGATAGGCCTTGATCCGGCCGGCAGCCGCTTCCAGCGCAGTTCGGCGCTCGGCCGGCAGGCCGTCGAGGGCAGCCTGCAGCTCTGCCTTGCCAAGTTCGAGGTCGGCCATCGAGGCAGCGCTCAGGCGGTCGAACTTGTTGGTGAACTCGACGACCGCTGCGTCGCCGCGCGTTTTCACGTCGGCCAGGATATTGGCGACGGTACGCTCGATGTTCTCGTCAGCCGCGGCTTCGAAAGCCAGCAGCGCATCCATTTTTGCCTTGAAATCGGCATCGACCGTAGCAAGACGCTTGATGGCCACCATTTACTTCTCCACCGCCTGGGCAAAGGCGTCGATGATCGGTTGCAGGGTTTCGCGCTTGACCTTCAGCGAGGCCTGGTTGACGACCAGGCGCGACGAGATGTCCATGATGTGCTCGCAGGCGACCAGCTTGTTGGCCTTCAGCGTGCCGCCGGTGGACACCAGGTCGACGATGGCGTCGGCCAGGCCGGCCAGCGGCGCCAGTTCCATCGAGCC
>CAIXSK010000323.1 GCA_903922075.1 uncultured beta proteobacterium
CGAATTGGCGATGCCCTTCCTGATGCCTTCCTTGAAGATCTTGGTGTTGGTCACGAAAACATCGTCGCCAACGATCTGCACGGTCTTGCCGAGCCGATCAGTCAGCAGCTTCCAGCCATCCCAGTCGGCTTCGGACATGCCGTCCTCGATCGAAACGATCGGGAACTGGTCGGCCAGATTGGCCAGGTAGTCGACGAACTGGGCCGAGGTCAGCTCCAGACCCTCGCCGGCCAGCTTGTACTTGCCATCCTTGTAGAACTCGGAAGCAGCGCAATCCAAGGCCAGCAGCACATCCTTGCCCGGCACGTAACCGGCCATTTCAATGGCTTCCATGATGATCTGCAGAGCTTCGGCATGGCTGCCCAGATTCGGGGCGAAACCGCCCTCGTCGCCAACAGCGGTCGAATGGCCCTTCTTGTTCAGCAATTTCTTCAGCGCGTGGAAAATCTCGGCGCCGCAACGGATGGCTTCGCGAATATTGGCAGCGCCGACCGGCATCACCATGAATTCCTGGATATCCAGACTGTTGTTGGCGTGCTCGCCACCGTTGATGATATTCATCATCGGCACCGGCATCTGCATCGGGCTCATGCCACCAAAATAACGATAGAGCGGCAGGCCGGACTCTTCGGCAGCGGCCTTGGCGACCGCCATCGAAACGGCGAGGATGGCGTTGGCACCGAGGCGGGACTTGTTGTCGGTGCCGTCCAGATCGATCATCGTCTGGTCGATGAAGGCCTGCTCCTGCGCATCGAGACCGATGATCGCTTCGGAGATTTCGGTATTGACGTTCTCGACCGCCTGCATGACGCCCTTGCCGAGGTAACGGCTGCCATCGCCGTCGCGCAGCTCGATGGCCTCGCGGGAACCGGTGGATGCACCGGAGGGAACGGCAGCGCGGCCCATGACGCCGGACTCCAGCAGAACGTCGGCTTCAACCGTGGGATTGCCACGCGAATCCAGAATCTCTCGTGCTACAACATCAACGATGGAACTCATATTTCTTCCTTATTATCAGAAGGTTGAATTAACTACTTAAACCTTTTAATTAACACTAAAAGTCGGCGCAGGCTCCTACCCGCCACCTACTTCATTTCCTCAAAACCACTTGCCTTGACCGCCTTGTCCAGCGCCAGCAGGGTCTTCAGGAGACTCTCCATGCGCGCCAGCGGCCAGCTGTTCGGACCGTCCGACCAGGCCTTTTCTGGACAGGGATGGGTTTCCATGAACAGCCCGGAAATGCCGACTGCCACCGCCGCCCGCGCCAGCACCGGGACGAACTCGCGTTGACCGCCCGAGGTCGTGCCCTGCCCGCCGGGCAACTGCACGCTGTGCGTCGCGTCGAAGACGACCGGGCAGCCTGTTTCGCGCATGATGGCCAGGCTGCGCATGTCGGAGACCAGATTGTTGTAGCCGAAGGAAGCGCCGCGCTCGCAGACCATGATGTTGTCGGCGCCGTTGTTCACTTCGCGCGCCTTGGCGACGACATTCTTCATGTCGCCCGGCGCCAGGAACTGACCCTTCTTGATATTGACCGGCTTGCCGCAGGTCGCCACGGCATGGATGAAATCGGTCTGCCGGCACAAGAAGGCCGGCGTCTGCAGCACATCGACAACCGCAGCGACGGCGGGGATGTCCTCGACGGTATGCACGTCGGTCAGCACCGGCACGCCAATCTGGCGCTGCACCTCGGAGAAGATGCGCAGACCTTCGTCGAGGCCGAGGCCGCGCACCGAGGTGCCGGAACTGCGGTTGGCCTTGTCGTAGGAAGCCTTGAAAATGTACGGGATGCCGAGTCGACCGCAGACTTCCTTCATGTGGCCGGCGACGTCAAGGCACAACTGTTCCGACTCGGCCGTGCACGGGCCGGCGATCAGGAAAAAAGGCTGGTCTAGACCAGCCTCGAAACCACAGAGCTTCATTTGCCTTTGGCCTGTTGATTGGCCAGTGCCGCCTTGACGTAAGACGTGAACAGCGGATGGCCCTGACGCGGGTTGGAGGTGAATTCCGGATGGAACTGGCAGCCGACGAACCAGGGATGGACGTCAGCCGGCAGTTCGACCATTTCGCAAAGATCGGTGCCAGGAGCGCGCCCGGCGACGATCAGGCCCTTGGCCTCAAGCTGGGCCAGCAGCGTGTTGTTCACTTCGTAGCGGTGACGGTGGCGCTCGGTGATTTCCGGCGCGCCGTAGATCGAACGCGCCAATGAACCTTCGGCCAGCTTGCAGACCTGGGCGCCGAGACGCATGGTGCCGCCGATGTCGGACTCCTCGCTGCGCTTCTCGACCTTGCCGGAAGCATCCAGCCACTCGGTGATCAGACCGATGACGGGATAAGGCGTGTCCTGGACGAACTCGGTGGAGTGCGCATCAGCCATACCGGCCACGTCACGGGCAAACTCGACGACGGCCAGCTGCATGCCGAGGCAGATGCCAAGGTAAGGCACCTTGTTTTCGCGGGCATAGCGGATGGCGGCAATCTTGCCTTCCGTGCCGCGCCGGCCAAAACCGCCTGGCACCAGAATGGCGTCGACGCCCTTGAGGACATCGATGCCGTTTTTCTCGATGTCTTCCGAATCGAGATAGATGATATTGACCTGGCTGCGGGTGTGAATGCCGGCATGCTTGATCGCCTCGATCAGCGACTTGTAGGACTCGGTCAGGTCGACGTACTTGCCGACGAAGGCGACGGTCACTTCATGCTGCGGATGTTCGAGGGCGACGATCAGGTTTTCCCAGACCGTCAGGTCGGCTGCCCTAGCCAGGATGTTCAGCTTGTGGCAGACGATTTCGTCGAGCATCTGGTCGTGCAGCATGCCCGGGATCTTGTAGATCGAGTCGGCGTCGAGGCACTCGATGACCGCCTCCGGCATCACGTTGCAGAACAGCGCGATCTTGCGGCGCTCTTCCTCGGGAATCGAGCGGTCGGCCCGGCACAGCAGGATGTCGGGCTGGATACCGATTTCGCGCAATTCCTTGACCGAATGCTGGGTCGGTTTGGTCTTCAGTTCGCCGGCCGTCGGGATATACGGCAACAAGGTCAGGTGCATGTAGCAGACGTTGTTGCGTCCTTCCTGAATGCCCATCTGGCGGATGGCTTCGAGGAAAGGCAGCGATTCGATGTCGCCGACCGTGCCGCCGACTTCGACGATGGCCACATCGGCACCTTCGGCGCCGGCCTTGATCTTGGTCTTGATCTCGTCGGTGATGTGCGGAATGACCTGCACGGTCTTGCCAAGATACTCGCCGCGGCGCTCTTTCTTGAGCACGGTGTCGTAGATCTGGCCGGTTGTAAAATTGTTGCGCTTGGTCATTCGGGCGCTGGTGAAGCGCTCGTAATGCCCCAGATCGAGATCGGTCTCAGCACCATCCTCGGTGACGAAAACCTCTCCGTGCTGGAAAGGACTCATCGTGCCGGGGTCGACGTTGATGTAGGGGTCAAGCTTGAGGTGGGTGACTTTGATGCCGCGGGATTCCAGAATGGCCCCGAGCGACGCGGCGGCGATGCCTTTGCCCAGAGAGGACACGACACCACCCG
>CAIXSK010000324.1 GCA_903922075.1 uncultured beta proteobacterium
CGCATCCGGCACCGGGGCGACGGTTTGCGCAGCAAAAACGGTCTTCAGCGCATCGGCGGCAACCAGCCGCGCCTGCGCCATATCGGCCAGATCAGTGACTGGCGCGATCAGCGGGCAATACTGATAGGGGCCGATATCCGGGTCGTCATCGGCGATGAACTGCAGCGTGCCGCAGGGCAGGCTCAGGTAGCGCCGTTCGCCGGCCGGAATGTCGCCCCACAACTGGCCGCCGCCGGACACCAGCAGCAAATTGAGGAACCACGGCGTGATCACCACGCCCAGCCAGTCCCCTTGATAGCGGGCAAAGCCGATGGCCTCGACGCCCAGCGCGGCATTGACGAAAGGCAGGTCGTGCATCCGCGTCTGCCAGACGTGGCGGTAATGCGCTTCGAGAAAGGCCGTCGGGTCACCGACGCGCGGCACGGCCGGGCGGATTGGCGGCGGCGCCAGGGCGGGGGTGCGGATGCGTTCAGTCATGCCGGCGATTGAGGTCCGTGAAATGCTGCGATGGATCAAACTCGCCCTCGAGCGACGCGGCGAGCGCGGCCAGCGCGTCCTCGATCAGCGAGCGCTGCCCATCCTCGACCACCTCGCGCGCCAGGCCCAGCGAGGTCAGCACCCAGGTGCCGACCGGCTGCGGGCCGATCAGCATCATGTTGATGCGCTCGCGCTCGCCGTCACGCTCTACCCAGGCGAAATCGCCTGCATTTTCGCCCGTGCCTTCCCATTCGACAATGCGTTTCGGAATCGACAGGCACATCAGGCGCGCGCCTTGGCTTCGATGCCGAGCAGGCGCAGTTCGGCGATGGTCATGGCGACCAGCTCCGGCACCTTGGCCGCCACTTCCGGCGACAGCTCCATACCCAGCGACATCGACACCGGCTGCATGCCGACGATGGCAATCGATTTCGGCGCCCGGTCGGTGAATTCAAGACTGGCCAGCACGTCCGACAGGCTGACCTGGTGCGGCGATAGCTTGGTCTTGAAGAAGACCGGCACGTCGTCGCCCTTCAACAGCACCGGCGTGGCCGGCGGCTGCTTGCAGCGCACGCAATCGACGACGATCAGGCCGTCGAGGTTTTCCAGTTGCTCGAGCATTTCCATGCCGCAGGTGCCGCCGTCGATCACTTCGACTTCAGGCGGCAGGACATAGTCGCGCTCCAGCGCTTCGATCACCCGGACCCCGACGCCCTCATCGGTCAACAGGATGTTGCCGATTCCCAATACGACGGTTTTAGTCATTAGTCATTCGATGTTAGCTGCCAGTTAAAAAACAAACCTGGGGCGCCAAGGCGCCCCAGGCTTCCACTCGATCCTCGATCCTAACAGCTCGATCCTGATCAAACCGCCTTCACCGTGACCACCGGATTGTTCTCCTGATCGACCACATGCACGGCGCAGGCCAGGCAGGGGTCGAAGGAATGCACGGTGCGCAGCACTTCCAGCGGCTTCTCGGGATCGGCCACCGGGTTGTCGATCAGGCAGGCCTCGTAGGCGCCGGGCTGGTCCTTCTCGTTACGCGGCGCGGCATTCCAGGTGGTCGGCACGACGCACTGGTAGTTCTTGATCTTGCCGGAATCGATGACCACCCAGTGCGACAGCACGCCACGCGGCGCCTCGTGGAAGCCGACGCCCATCTGTTCGCCCTTGGGGAAGACCGGACGGTTGAAGGTCTTGAGGTCGCCCTTGGCCATGTTGGCGAGCAGTAGTTCCCACTGGTTGATCAACTCGTCGACCTGCACCGCGCAGCCGACCGCCCGCGCCGCATGGCGGCCGATGGTCGAATGCAGCGCCTCGACGCCGACCTTGGCGCCGGCGACCTTGGACACCAGGTCGAGCGCCGCCGTCGCATACTTCTTGGTCGGTTCGTGGCCGGCGGCCAGCATGTTCAGCACACGCGGCAACGGGCCGACCTGCATCGGCTTGCCGTAGAAGGTCGGCGACTTCAGCCAGCTATATTTACCGTCGTCCTGGAAGTCGGTGTAATTCGGCGTCGTTTCGCCCTTGTACGGGTGCAGCGACTTGTCGTTCCCGCCGCTGTAGTTGTACCAGGAATGCTTGATCGCCTCGGAGACGCCGTCGGTGAAATACTTGTCGTTGAAGCTGGTGATCGCCTTGTAGCTCTCCAGCTTGCCGCCCTCGATGTAGCCGCCGGGCATGGCGAACTGCGTGCCTTTGCCGTCGAGCGGAATGTCCGGCACGCACAGGTAGTCGGTGATGCCGCGACCGTATTTGGTCCAGTCGGCGTAGAAGCCGCCGATGGCGCCGACGTCGATCAGGTAGACGTTCTTGACGAAGTCTTCCAGCTTCAGCATCCATTCCTTGATCGCCAGCAGGCGTTCGATGGTCAGCACCGACTGGGCATCGGTAGCCAGCGGGTTGGCCACGCCGCCGACCGCGACGTTCTGGATGTGCGGCGATTTGGAGCCGAGCACGGCGACGATCTTGCTGGCGTAGCGCTGGACTTCCAGCGCCTGCAGGTAGTGGCTGACGGCCAGCAGGTTCACTTCCGGCGTCAGCTTCATGGCCGGGTGGCCCCAGTAGCCGTTGGTGAAGATGCCGAGCTGGCCGGTGCCGACGAAGCCCTTCAGGCGCTCCTGAACCTTGACGAACTCGGCCTTGGAATTGCCGTTCCAGTTGGACAGGCTCTGCGCCAGGCTGGCCGTCTTTTCCGGATCTGCCTTCAGCGCGCTGACCACATCGACCCAGTCGAGCGCCGACAGGTGGTAGAAATGCACGATGTGATCATGGACGGCGTGGGCCAGGATGATCATGTTGCGGATGTACTGCGCGTTGACCGGGATTTCCAGCTGCAGCGCGTTCTCGACGGCGCGCACCGAGGCGATGGCATGGACGGTGGTGCACACGCCGCAGATGCGCTGGGTGATCGCCCAGGCGTCGCGCGGATCGCGGCCGATCAGGATGTTCTCGACGCCCCGCCACATCTGGCCGGACGCCCAGGCCTTCTTGACGCGGCCGCCGTCCACCTCGACGTCGACACGCAGGTGACCTTCGATGCGGGTGACCGGGTCGATGGTGACACGTTTGTTCATGTTGTTCTCCTATCCCTGGATTCAGTGTGCCGTCGCTTCCCGGGGCAGAACCGGGAAGCGACGGGTGATGATGATGTAGGCCAGCACTTCAACGGCGAACATGCCGAGGGTGACCAGCATTTCGGCGATGCTCGGGAAATAGTTCCAGCCGTGGTCGACGCCCAGCCCGGTGTCGTAGCCGATCAGGAAACCGTTGAGGCGCAGCAGCACGCCGCCGAGCATGATCGCGACGCCGGCCAGGAACAGCCGGGCCGGATTGCGGCGCGCGGCAGCACTGCCAACGATCAGGAAGGGCGCCGTAAAGCAGCCCATTTCCAGCCAGAAGAAGAAGGCTTCGAGGCTGGGCGCGAAGGCATGACCGAGGGCGCCGCGCACGATCAGGTCGCCGAAACGCACGGCCAGGAAGACGGCCAGCACGCCGAGCATGATCCTGGCCATCGGCTGCAGCAGGTGCATTTCGATCTCGCGGCGATAGGCCGAGGCCGTCACGCAGGACTCGAAGAGCACGATGCCGTAGCCGATGGTGATCGCCGACAGCAGGTAGAGCAGCGGTACAAACGGCGTTTGCCACAGCGGATTGACCTGCGGCCCCATGACCACCAGCAGCGTGCCGAGCGAGGACTGGTGCATCATCGGCAACAAGGTGCCGAGCGCGATGAAGAAGAACAGCACCTTCTCCAGCTTCTGCTTTTGCACCTTCATGCCCAGCTTTTCCATGAACACCGGCGAGAACTCGATCCACATCACGATGATGTAGGCCGAGATGCAGACCGCCACCTCGAACATCACCGAATTGGGATTGGCGTAGCCCGGCCACAGGATGTGCCAGAAGTTCCACCAGCGGCCGAGGTCGAACAGCACGCCGACGCCGGCCAGCGTGTAGCCGAACAGGCTGGCCAGCAAGGCCGGGCGAACCAGCGGGTGGTAGTGGCCGCGGTTGAAGATGTAGACCAGCATGGCCACCGAGAAGCCGCCGCAGGCGAAGGCCGAGCCGATGACCACATCGACGACGACCCAGATGCCCCACGGGTAGCCGTCGTTAAGGTTGGTCACCGCGCCGAGGCCGAAGATGAAGCGGGTGAACAGCACGGCGATCATCGCCGCGATCAGCGCGCCGCAGATCATCACCGGCAGGTTGAACAGCTTGCCGCCGACCGGGGCGGCGGGATGATGGGCGCTCATGACTGATCTCCCTTCTTTTCCTGATCTTCCGGCACGACATTGCGCTTGGCGACCCAAGTCAGCCCGGCGAGCACGGCGAGCGGCATGATCAGGCCGCCGTACAGCGTGTGCTGGATGGTTTCCGAGGTGGCGGCCGAGGATTTCGGCGGCAGGTCGGGCAGGCCGGCCTTCTGGAAATTGACCGCCGACAGCTTGAGCACCTGCGTGCCGCCGTATTCGGTCTCGCCATAGACGTGCTGCAGATAGTTGCCGACCTGCGCCTGGTAGCTCTGATCCGGCTCGTCGCGCCAGCCGTGGCGATGCTTTTTGCCTTTGCCGTCTTCGCCACCGGCCAGCACTTTCTCCTGGGCGTGGCGCAGGTGGCCGCGCGGAATCGTCGTCCATTCGCCCGGCTTCAGCGCCAGACGGCGCTTGGCTTCGGCCAGCAAGTCCTCGGTCCGGCCAAACAGCGTGGCGCCGGTCGGGCAGACCTCGGCGCAGGCCGAATAGTGGCCATCCTTGTGGCGATGCCGGCACAGCTCGCATTTGCCGATCTTGCCGGTCGGCGAGTCGTACTGGTATTTCGGGATGCCGAACGGGCAGGCGGCGACGCAGTAGCGGCAGCCGATGCAGGCGTCGGCGTCATAGCCGACGACGCCGGTCACCGGGTCCTTGGTCATCGCGGAGACCGGGCAGGCCGAGACGCAGGACGGGTCGGCGCAGTGCATGCACGAGGTCTTCATGAACGAGAAGCCGTTCTGCTCGGCGTCCTTGGTTTCCATCGTGCCGTGCCGGTACATCTTGATCAGGTTGAAGGTGTGGCCGGTCGTATCGAGCGGCGTATCCCACAGCTTGTCGACGGCCGTGAATTCGGCCGGGTTTTCGTTGACCCGCTTGCACGCTGCCACGCAGGCCTGGCAGCCGACGCACAGCGTCGCGTCGTAGAGCAGGCCGAGGCCTTCCGGCGGGCGTTGCAGGGTGTCGCGGGCGCAGGCGGTTTCGGGCAGCACGGCAGTTGCCGCCGCTGCGCCTCCGGCCAGGCAGCCCCTCAGGAAATCACGTCGTGTGGCCATCTCAGACCTCCGTTTTTTCGCCGGACTTCTTCGCTTCTTCCATCTGCTCGGCCTTGTGCGACAAGCCGAGATTCTTGGCGACCATCGCCCCGGCCCCGGCCGCAGCACCGGCCACGGCGGCCAGCACGGCGGCCGAGCCGAGCGTCGCGCCGACGCCCTTTTCCTCGACGATGCGCGGCAGGAAGGC
>CAIXSK010000325.1 GCA_903922075.1 uncultured beta proteobacterium
CCCGACCAGCGCGTCGCCGAGGACATCAACACCTTCACCCAGCGCTCGCTGTATTTCCTGCTGATCTTTATCGGATCGACATTGCAACTGGTCGCCTTCAGCACCGTTTTATGGTCCATCTCCCGCGAACTGGTCTACTTCCTGGTGCTTTACGCCAGCGCCGGAACGCTGATCACCATCTTCGTCTTCGGCAAACGCCTGATGAACCTGAATTTCCTCCAGCTGCGCCGCGAGGCAGATTTCCGCTTCAGCCTCGTCCGGGTCCGCGAAAACGCCGAATCGATCGCCCTCTACCGCGGCGAAAGCCAGGAACAGCAACAAGTCCGCAAGCGTTTCGCCGCCGCCTTCAAGAACTTCAAGCGCCTGGTCCGCACCCAGTTCGGGCTCAATTTCTTCCAGTACGCCTACAGCCTGCTGACCATCGTGCTGCCCAGCGCCATCATCGCCTCCGACGTCCTCTCGGGCGAACTGGAGGTCGGCCGCGCCGTCCAGGCGGCCGGTGCCTTTGCCGCCGTGCTCGCCGCCTTTTCGCTGATCATCGAGAACTTCGAAAGCCTCAGCCGCTTCGCCGCCGGTATCGACCGCCTCGACACGCTCGCCCGCTTTCTCCCCGGCCACCCCGGCTGCCCGCCGCGGCGCAGCAGTGGCATCGTCTCGGTAGACGCCCCCCAGCTGACGCTGGAAAACCTGACGCTGCAGACACCTAACTGCGAGCGCACGCTGCTCCACAACCTGTCGGTCAAGGTCCCGCGCGGCGAGCACCTGATGATCGTCGGCAAAAGCGGTAGCGGCAAGAGTTCGCTGCTACGCGCCATCGCCGGCCTCTGGTACAACGGCAGCGGCACCATCTACCGACCGGCGCCCAACAACATCCTGTTCCTGCCGCAACAACCCTACATGCTGCTCGGCAGCCTGCGCAACCAGCTGCTCTACCCGCACAACGGCCATGCCGTGGCCGACGCCCAGTTGCTGAAGGTGCTCGAACGGGTCAACCTGCCCGACCTCGCCTCGCGTTTCGGCGGCCTCGACGCCGAAGCCGACTGGTCCAAGGTCCTCTCGGTCGGCGAACAGCAGCGCCTCGCCTTTGCCCGGATACTGATCGTCAAACCCCGCTACGCGGTGCTCGACGAGGCCACCAGCGCCCTCGACAGCGCCAACGAAGACGCCCTCTACAAGCTGCTGCTGACCCTCGACACCACCCTGGTCAGCGTCGCCCATCGCCCGGCCATCCTCAAATACCACCGCCAGGTACTGGCGCTGAACGGCGAAGGCGGCTGGCAGGCGTCGCCGGCCGAAGAATTCCGCTTCGCGCCGAACGACAGCGACTGAAAGGGCGGCCATCCCGGGCGGCGACCGACATTCGGCGCCATCAGCGCAAATGCTACGGTCACCGCCAAAAAATGGCCAAAATCGAAAAAACTTGCCGCGGCTACCCTGTCGATTCCCGGGCGAGCCAGCCCGCCGCTTACCGGCGCGGGCCGCCTTCCCCGGCGCGCGGCCCGTCACCCCGGACGGCCTCGCGCTCCGATTTCATCTCCGCCACCTGCTTGCGCTGTTCGGGCGTCACCACCTCCAGCACCTGCCGATCCATCGCCACTCGCGCCAGCGTCATCTCCGCCATCGCCCGGGCCGACGCATCGGCCAGCGAACGCGCCTTGGCCTCGCTGTAGTCCGGCGACATTGCCAGGCCGCGCAGCTCAGTCTCCGCCCGCTGCACCACTTTCGCCTTGTCGCGCATCGCCGGTGCCTGCGCGTGCAGGATCGCAAACACCTTGTCGCGCTGCGCTTCGCTCAAGTTCAAACCGCGCAGATACGGCGGCATCCGCTCACCCGGCCCGCGCTGCCCGACCTTGCCCGGCATTTCCGCCCCGCCACAACCATTTGGCGCCCCATGCGACCCGCCAAACGCCACCGCCGATAGCGGCACCGCCAACGCCACTGCCGCCGCAATCAAAAAACGCTCCACATAACGTCCGGAGTTGAGATTCATCTGCCTGTCCTTTCACTCAAATAAGCCGACCCGAAGAGGCCGGACGACAGGACGAATACTCCGCCCGCGGCGGGTTAAGGGGCGTTAGAGGGCTGTAAATGAACGTAAATTGGGTAACGGGCGCCTCCGATCGAACAATCGAGAAATGCTTTCGAGCTTTCAAGAGAGGGCTGCTTTCGAGGGTTGCTGGGTCCCATTCGGAGAAAACAGGACGTAGTACTACGCCTCACTCCAGAGACATTCAGATGCTATCGCCGGTATATTCTCAGCATGACCAGAATCGCCTATTACGAAGCCAACATCCAGGATTTCCTGGCTGCCGATGAAGATGCGATTCTCGGCGCACTGTCTATGCAACATGGTTTTGCGCTGGAGCATCAACAAAAACATGCTTGGCAGGGCCAAATTCAGCTCCTGCGCCGCCTTCTGGCAACAACCATGGCGGGCAGGATCTACTTTGAGTTTTCCATCCCGAGGATGGGAAAAAGGGCCGATGTCGTTCTTCTAACTGGTGGCGTGGTATTCGTCATTGAGTTCAAGGTTGGTTCACATAGTTTTGACCGCTACGCAGTTGAGCAGGCGCATGACTACGCGCTTGACCTCAAGAACTTCCACCGCGGTAGTCACAGTCTCCCAATCGTTCCGATACTGATACCTACGGCTGCGCCACTTCAGCCCGTGCCAGAGATAAGATGGGCTGCTGACCGGGTTGCCGAGCCGCTTTGTATCTCGCCTTCCGGCTTGTGCCAAGCGATTGACATGGCGCTAAAGCAATGTTCAGCATTACCCTTTGACGCCGTCGGTTGGTCGCAATCCGGCTACCAACCGACCCCCACCATCGTAGAAGCTGCGCTGGCGTTATATCGGCAGCACGATGTCAAAGAAATCACCAGGTCAGAAGCTGGCGCATACAACCTTGGTCTGACAGCAATGCGCGTTGAGCAAATCATCGAACATGCCAAGTCAGAAAATCGCAAAGCGATTTGCTTTATTACTGGCGTTCCTGGCGCCGGAAAGACGCTTGCAGGCCTGAACATCGCGACATCTCGCGCCGAGAGACATTCAGATGAACATGCAGTCTTCCTGTCTGGCAACGGCCCCCTAGTAGACGTTCTTCGGGAAGCGCTTGCCCGAGACAAGGCTGAGCGGGAAGCTATTCCACGAAGCCGAGCGTATCGAGAAGTCTCAACCTTTGTGCAGAACATCCATCATTTCCGCGATGAAGCACTCGAAAGCACGCATCCGCCAGTCGAGAAGGTTGTGATATTCGACGAAGCTCAGCGTGCATGGAATCGCGAAATGGCGAGTAAGTTCATGCAACAAAAGCGCGGGCATGCCACCTTCGATATGTCTGAGCCAGCCTTTCTAATTGACGCAATGAACCGCCACAAGGACTGGTGTGTCGTGATTTGTCTGGTCGGCGGCGGTCAAGAGATCAACACAGGTGAGGCGGGCCTCGCCGAATGGATCACCGTTTTACGCGATGGACATCCCGACTGGGATGTTCATGTTTCAAATCGCCTCGATGATCGTGATTACATCTGGGATGCGGAATTGGCCAAGGAGTTGGCCAAGACTTCAACTTCGAGAGATGAAGCTCTGCATCTGGGCGTTTCAATTCGGTCATTCCGGGCAGAAGCACTGTCCAAGTTTGTTGGATTTGTGGTTGATAACGAACCAGATCAAGCCCGTACTACCTACCAGGCGATAGCGGACAAGTATCCGATCCTGTTGACACGCAGTTTGTCAGAGGCGCGTTCTTGGCTACAAACAAAAGCTCGCGGCAGTGAGCGCTATGGCCTTACAGCCTCATCTGGCGCGAATCGCTTGCGACCAGATGGCATCTGGATAAAGTCAAAAATTGATGCCCCGGTGTGGTTCTTGAATGACAATACGGATGTTCGTTCGTCGTATTACCTTGAAGAAACTGCGAGCGAATTCGACATCCAAGGACTTGAACTGGACTGGGCCTGCGTTGGCTGGGATGCCGATTTTCGGCGCGGCGACGAGGACTGGCAGTACTTTAGTTTTCGGGGTACAAAATGGCAGAGGATGAACTCAGTCGATCGCCAGCTTTATCTCAAGAATGCTTATCGTGTACTGCTGACCCGCTCGCGCCAAGGCATGGTGATCTTCGTTCCAGCTGGCGACTCATCAGATCCGACAAGAGCTCCGCAGGTCTATGACAGCATCTACGAGTATCTCCAACTTTGTGGGATTCCCAGCAGTCTGAATATTTAGCGACCCAAAAGGATCTTCGGCTTTAACTTGGGGTCGTGAGCAGCACTCGGAAAAAACCTACTCCGATTTGCCCGCCGCGAAAATTACCCATTTTTTCCTGCCGACCGTAGCATTCCCCAAAAGCAAAAAGGCGGCCGATTCAGCCGCCTTTCCTTTGCTACCAGCCGTTCAGCAAACTCAAACCTTGCTGTAAACCTCGGCCCCGGCCTTCACGAACTCGACAGCCTTGGTTTCCATCCCCTTCTCCAGCGCCTCGGCTTCGGCGATGCCTTGGGCCGCAGCAAACTCGCGCACGTCTTGGGTGATCTTCATCGAGCAGAAGTGCGGGCCGCACATCGAGCAGAAGTGGGCGACCTTGGCCGATTCCTTGGGCAGGGTTTCGTCGTGGAAGCTCTTCGCCTTGTCCGGATCGAGGCCGAGGTTGAACTGATCGTCCCAGCGGAACTCGAAGCGCGCCTTGGACAGGGCGTTGTCGCGGATCTGCGCGCCGGGGTGGCCCTTGGCCAGGTCGGCGGCGTGGGCGGCGAGTTTGTAGGTGATGATGCCTTCCTTAACGTCGTCCTTGTCGGGCAGACCGAGGTGTTCCTTGGGCGTCACGTAGCAGAGCATCGCCGTGCCGTACCAGCCGATCATTGCGGCGCCGATGCCGCTGGTGATGTGGTCGTAGCCCGGGGCGATGTCGGTAGTCAGCGGGCCGAGCGTGTAGAACGGGGCTTCCTTGCAGTATTCGAGCTGCAGGTCCATGTTCTCCTTGATCAGGTGCATCGGCACATGGCCCGGGCCTTCGATGATGGTCTGGACGTCGTGCTTCCAGGCGATTTCGGTCAACTCGCCCAGGGTCTTCAGTTCGCCGAGCTGGGCTTCGTCGTTGGCGTCGTAGATCGAGCCGGGACGCAGGCCGTCGCCGAGGCTGAAGGCGACGTCGTAGGCCTTCATGATTTCGCAGATTTCCTCGAAATGCGTGTAGAGGAAGCTTTCCTTGTGGTGCGCCAGGCACCACTTGGCCATGATCGAGCCGCCGCGGCTGACGATGCCGGTCATGCGCTCGGCGGTCATGGGGATGTAGCGCAGCAGCACGCCGGCGTGGATGGTGAAGTAGTCGACGCCCTGCTCGGCCTGCTCGATGAGGGTGTCGCGGAAGATTTCCCAGGTGAGGTCTTCGGCCTTGCCGTCGACCTTCTCCAGCGCCTGGTAGATGGGCACGGTGCCGATCGGGACCGGGCTGTTACGGATGATCCACTCGCGGGTTTCGTGGATGTTCTTGCCGGTGGACAGATCCATCACGGTGTCGCCGCCCCAGCGG
>CAIXSK010000326.1 GCA_903922075.1 uncultured beta proteobacterium
CTCCTCGTAATAGAAGAAGGACAGACGCTCCAGCGCCTTGACCATGCAGACCGTTTCGTCCATGACGATGACTGCACCGGAACCGAGCATCGAACCGCCCTTGCTGATCGAGTCATAGTCCATGGTGCAATCCATGATCACCTCGCCCGGCATGACCGGAGCCGACGAACCACCCGGGATAACCGCCTTGAGCTTGCGCCCGCCGCGCATCCCGCCGCACATTTCGAGCAGGGTCGAAAACGGCGTGCCAAGCGGAATCTCGTAGTTGCCCGGGCGATTGACGTGACCGGAAACCGAGAAAAGCTTGGTGCCACCGTTGTTCGGCTTGCCCAGATTGAGGAACTCTTCGCCACCCATCTTCAGAATGAAGGGGATGGCGGCAAAGGTTTCGGTATTGTTGATCGTCGTCGGCTTGCCGTACAAACCGAAGGACGCCGGGAACGGCGGCTTGAAGCGCGGCTGCCCCTTCTTGCCTTCGATCGACTCGAGCAGCGCGGTTTCTTCGCCACAGATATAGGCACCGTAGCCATGATGCGCGAAGAGTTCGAAGTTGAAGCCCGAACCGAGAATGTTCTGGCCGATGAAACCAGCGGCACGAGCCTCGTCGAGCGCCTCTTCAAAACGCTTGTATTCCTGCCAGACTTCGCCGTGCACGTAGTTGTAACCGCGGTTGGCACCCATCGCGTAGGCAGCGATGGCCATGCCTTCGATAACGGCATGCGGGTTGAAGCGCATGATGTCGCGGTCCTTGAACGTCCCCGGCTCGCCTTCGTCGGTATTGCAGACGACGTACTTGTCCCCCGGGAAGGAGCGCGGCATGAAGGACCACTTCAAACCGGTCGGAAATCCGGCGCCGCCACGGCCGCGCAGCACTGATTTCTTGACTTCGCTGATCACGTCTTCCTGGGTCATCTTGCTTTCCAGGATGCGCTTCAACTGCGCATAGCCACCACGGGCGACGTAATCCTTCAAGTGCCAGGTGTTATCACCATCCAGGCCTTCCATCAGGACGCCGTTGATCGAACCAAGCATGGCCATTATTTGCACTCCTCGAGCAGCTTGTCGATCTGGTCCGGGTGCATGTGGCTACACATCGAGCGGTTGTTGACGATGAAGACCGGCGCATCACCGCAGGCCCCCATGCATTCACCTTCCTTCAATGTAAATTTGCCATCCGGCGTCGTTTCGCCATAGCCGACGCCCAGCTTGTGCTGGAGATATTCGCCGGCATGGTAGCCACCCGACAGCGCACAAGGCAGATTGGTACAGACCGTGATCTTGTACTTGCCTACCGGCTTCAGGTCATACATGTTGTAGAAAGAGGCCACTTCGTAGGCCGCCATCGGCGGCATACCAAGATAGTTGGCAACGGCCTCGATGGACTCGGGAGCCAGCCAGCCTTTTTCTTCCTGGGCGAGAGCGAGACAGGCCATCGACGCCGATTGTTTCTGATCGGCGGGGTACTTGGCGACCTCGCGGGCAAACTTCTGGAGGGTTTCAGCGGAAAACATCAGCGGTCAATCTCGCCAAAAACAATATCTTGGGAACCGATAATCGTAACGACGTCGGCAATCATATGGCCTCTGGACATTTCATCCAGGCCGGCCAGGTGGACAAAGCCCGGCGCACGAATCTTCATGCGGTAAGGCTTGTTGGCACCATCGGAAACAAAGTAGATGCCGAACTCGCCCTTGGGATGCTCGACTGCGGCATAAGCCTCGCCTGCGGGGACATGAATGCCTTCGGTGAAGAGCTTGAAGTGGTGAATCAGCTCCTCCATGTTGGTCTTCATGTTTTCGCGAGGCGGTGGCGCCACCTTGTTGTTGTCGGTGATCACCGGGCCGGGATTCTTGCGCAACCAGGCGATACATTGCTTGATGATGTTGTTCGACTGGATCATTTCTTCCATGCGAACCAAGTAGCGGTCATAGCTGTCGCCATTGACGCCGACCGGCACATCGAAATTGATCTTGTCGTATGCGGAGTACGGTTGCTTCTTGCGCAAGTCCCAAGCGATGCCGGAACCGCGCAGCATGGCGCCGGTAAAGCCCATCTGCAGGGCGCGCTCCGGCGTCACGACGCCGACATTGACCAAACGCTGCTTCCAGATCCGGTTGTCGGTCAACAGGGTGTGGTATTCGGAATGGTAAGTCGGGAAACGGTTGGTGAAATCTTCAAGGAAGTCGAGCAACGAACCGCTGCGGTTCTCATTTTTCTCGGCCGCCTTCTTGGCGTTGGTCCAGGTCGACTCCTGGTACTGCGGCATGCGGTCCGGGAGGTCGCGATAGACGCCACCCGGACGATAGTAGGCGGCGTGCATCCGGGCACCGGAAACCGCCTCATAGACGTCCATCAAGTCTTCGCGCTCGCGGAAGGTGTAGAGCGCCATGGTCATCGCACCGACGTCCAGCGCATGACAGCCAATCCACAACAGGTGATTGAGGATACGGGTGACTTCGTCGAACATGACGCGGATGTATTTGCCGCGCTCCGGCACTTCTATGCCCAGCAGCTTTTCAGTGGCCAGGCAGTAAGCGTGCTCGTTACACATCATCGACACGTAGTCGAGACGGTCCATGTAGGGCACGGACTGAACCCAAGTCCGGGTTTCGGCCAGCTTCTCGGTCGCCCGATGCAGCAGGCCGATATGCGGATCGGCGCGCTGGACGACTTCACCGTCCAGTTCGAGCACCAGACGCAGCACACCGTGCGCCGCCGGGTGCTGCGGGCCAAAGTTAAGCGTGAAATTGCGGATGTCAGCCATGAGCGGTATCCCCGAAAGTGTCTTCGCGCACAATGCGCGGTGTGTTTTCGCGCGGCTCGATGGTGACCGGTTGATAGATCACACGCGCCTGATCGGGGTCGTAACGCATTTCGACGTGCCCGGAAATCGGGAAGTCCTTGCGGAACGGGTGGCCAATGAAGCCATAATCGGTCAGGATGCGACGCAGATCGTCATGGCCGACAAAGGCGATACCGTAGAGATCGAAGGCTTCGCGCTCAAACCAGTTCGCACTGGTCCACACGCCGGTGATCGAGGCCACCGACGGGAAGCTCTCATCCTCGGCAAACACGCGAACGCGCAAACGCCAGTTATGAGCAACGGACAGGAGATGGACGACAACGGCGAAACGCTCGCCTCGCCACGCCCCATCACCATAAGTCGAATAATCGACGCCGCAAAGATCGATCATCTCATCGAAACCGAAAGCCGCCTCGTCGCGCAATGCAGTCATTACGCCAAGATAGTCAGCCGCACCGACTTCGATGGTTACTTCACCCAGGGCAAGCTTCAGGGACTTTATCTTGTCGCCGAAATGCTCCTGCAGATTTTGACTAAGCGTTTCCAGCTTGGCAGACATATCGAATCAGCCTTGGCAATTAACGAGCAATGGTATTGGTACGACGAATCTTGTTCTGCAACTGGATGATCCCGTAGATCAATGCCTCTGCAGTCGGCGGGCAGCCCGGAACATAGATATCGACTGGAACGATGCGGTCACAACCGCGCACGACGGAGTACGAGTAGTGGTAATAACCACCACCGTTGGCACAGGAACCCATGGAGATGACCCAGCGCGGTTCGGCCATCTGGTCGTACACCTTGCGCAGAGCCGGCGCCATCTTGTTGGTCAGCGTACCAGCGACGATCATCACGTCAGATTGACGCGGACTTGGGCGAAAAACCACACCGAAGCGGTCCAAGTCATAACGAGAAACGCCGGCATGGATCATCTCAACCGCACAACACGCCAAGCCAAAGGTCATCGGCCAAAGCGAGCCGGTACGCATGTAGTTGATCAGCTTGTCAGCAGAGGTGGTGACAAACCCTTCCTGGAGAACGCCTTCAATAGCCATTTGCGAGCCTCATTCCCATTCCAGCGCGCCCTTGGCCCAGGCATAGATATAGCCAACGACCAGAATGGCAACGAATACCATCATTTCGACAAAACCGAAAATCTTGATCGATTCCGTTGCAACGATGTCTTTGAAAATCGTTGCCCACGGGAAAAGGAAGGCAACTTCCAGATCGAACAGAATGAAGAGAATGGCAATCAGGTAGTAGCGCACATCGAATTTCATGCGCGCATCTTCGAATGCCTCAAAGCCACACTCATAAGGAGAGAGCTTTTCCGGGTCCGGACGGCTGGGCGCGAGAATAAATCCCATCGCAACAGGCAGAACGCCAATCGCGATCCCCACCAGAACGAACATCAGGATTGGAAAGTAGTTTTCCATGATCCGCCGCCAATATTCAGTTTCTTGTTCGAAACAGCGTACCTTGCGGCCACTGCCCCAGTTTTTTGGTGCCGACGGCGAGACTCGAACTCGCACAGCTTGCGCCACTACCCCCTCAAGATAGCGTGTCTACCAATTTCACCACGTCGGCACGTTTTTTTGACCTACCCAGCGAGGACCTCATGCCAAGCAAATCATCCTGCGTTACTTCGGTATATCTTTCGCCTTGGAACCCGCATCCGCAGGCACCGCCAGCGATTCGCCACCAGCCGGAGCCGGTTGCGAAACAGTCTGCGATTGTACCGTGTCTTGCATAAGACTGCCAGTCGTTTTTGGCTTATTGGAGCCAATGTAGGCCAGAGTCAGGCTGGTCGCAAAAAAGACTGCGGCAAGCACACCGGTGGTGCGGCTCAGGAAATTGGCCGAGCCGGTCGCCCCGAAAAGGCTACCGGAAGCGCCGCTGCCGAATGCAGCCCCCATGTCCGCCCCTTTGCCATGCTGCATCAGTACCAGACCAATAATCGCGATCGCCACCAGAATGTGGACCGTCAAGACGAGAGAGAAAAACCAGTTCATTTATCAGCCTATCAATTTGCCGCTTGGCAAATCGCCAGAAAATCATCCGCAACCAAGGCAGCGCCACCGATCAAACCGCCATCGATATCAGCCTGCCCAAACAACTCCGATGCATTTTGCGGCTTGACGCTACCGCCGTACAAAATGCGCAAACCATTTGCCACAACCACATCCAGCGCCCCAACCCGGGCACGGATTACCGCGTGCACTTCCTGCGCCTGGACAGGCGATGCGGTCACACCGGTACCGATCGCCCACACCGGTTCGTAAGCCACCACAGCCGACGCCATGGCCGCAACCCCAGAGCGGTTCAAAACCGCCGACAACTGCCGTGTAACGACTGCAGCAGTCATTCCCGCTTCGCGTTCGGCCAGTGTTTCACCGACACACAACACAGGAATCAGACCGATTTTTTGCGCCGCAGCAAATTTAGCCGCAACCACTTCATCCGTTTCGCCAAACAAGGCCCGACGCTCCGAGTGGCCAACCAGGACATAGCGGCAGCCGAACTCAACCAGCATCGATGCGGCCACTTCGCCGGTAAACGCCCCCGCCGCATGCTCGCTGACCGACTGCGCCCCCCAGGTCACCACCGAACCAGCCAGAATCGACTGGACCTGTCCAAGGTAAGGGTAGGGCGGGCAGACCGCAACATCGCAGGTCAAGCCGCTCATCGCCGCCTTGATACGCTCAAGCAATGCCGCATTCTGCTGGAGGCTGCCGTGCATTTTCCAGTTGCCGGCGACGAGCTTTTTACGCATGAGCTGGACGATTCCGTTGGCGAAAAACTTTCGGATTATAACGACCGGGTGTTTTTGTGGTCAATACGAACAGAAAGGCTGGCAGCGTCACTGCGCCGCTTCGCGAACGACCGCCGCCAGTTTCTCGGCCGCATTGACCACTTCGCCGGCATCCTCGCCTTCGACCATGACCCGCAGCAGCGGCTCGGTTCCCGAGGCCCGCAAGAGCACCCTGCCCCGCCCTGCCAACCCGGTCTCGGTATCGCCCAGAGCGGCGGTGATGGCGGGGTGGTCCTTCCACGGGAAGCCGCGCGCCACCGGGACATTGATCAGCTTCTGCGGGTAAAGAACCAAGCCGCCGAGCAGACTCTTCAAGTCGCCACCCGCTTCGCGCAAGGCGGCCAACACCTGCAGGGCGGCAACGATGCCGTCGCCAGTCGTATGGCGATCCAGCGCCAAGATATGGCCGGAATTCTCGCCACCGAACAGCCAGCCTTTTTCATTGAGCATCTCGACGACGTAGCGGTCGCCAACGGCGGCCCGGGCAAACGGGACATCCAGTTTGCCGAGGGCATGTTCGAGGGCCAGGTTGGTCATCAGCGTGCCAACCACGCCCTTGACCGGAGCACTACGAGCCCGACTGCGGACGATGGCGAACAGCAACTGGTCGCCATCATAGAGGTTGCCTTCGGCGTCGACCATTTGCAGGCGATCTGCGTCGCCATCGAGCGCAATGCCGAGATCGGCGCGGTTGGCGAGCACTGCCTCGCACAACGCCTTGGGTGCTGTAGCCCCAACGGCATCGTTGATATTCAGGCCATTGGGTTGCACGCCGATGCTGACCACCTCGGCACCCAGTTCATGAAAAACCGCTGGTGCAATGTGATAGGCCGCGCCATGAGCGCAATCGACGACGATTTTCAGGCCACGCAGGTCGAGATCGTTGGGGAAAGTGCTCTTGCAGAATTCGATGTAGCGGCCGCGCGCATCTTCGACTCGCCGAACCCGGCCGAGATCGGCCGGCGGTGCGCAGACCATGGGCTGATCAAGGCCGGCTTCGATGGCGCGCTCGACATCGTCCGGCAGCTTGGTGCCCTGTGCCGAGAAAAACTTGATGCCGTTGTCGTAGTAAGGATTGTGCGAAGCGGAGATGACGATGCCGGCCTGCAGGCGCAGGGCACGGGTCAGGTAGGCGACCGCCGGGGTGGGCAGCGGACCAACCAGACATACGGCCACACCGGCGGCTGAAAATCCTGCTTCCAGCGCTGATTCGAGCATATAACCAGAAAGGCGCGTGTCCTTGCCGATCAGCACCTCGGGACGTTCGCCGGCCGGCATGCCGCCCTGCTCGAGCAAGGCCTTGCCGGCCGAGTAGCCCAGGCGCATCACGAATTCCGGTGTAATCGGCGACTGGCCGACTCGCCCCCGGACGCCGTCGGTGCCAAAATATTTTCTGCTCATTGCTGACTCCCTTGTTCAATCGCAGCCCAGACCGCCAAGGCATCCCTGGTCGCCGCCACGTCATGCACGCGTAGTATTTTCGCACCTTTCTGGGCTGCCAGCAGCGCCGCCGCGACGCTGGCAGCCAATCGCTCCTCGACCGGGCGGCCGGTGATGGCACCGAGCATCGTTTTCCGGGAAACCCCGACAAGAATTGGCAGATTATCGCCAAATGCTACGGTCAGCGCCCTAAAAAGAGCCAAATTGTGATTCAGTGCCTTGCCAAAACCAAAGCCGGGATCGACGACCAGCCGATCTTCGGCAACCCCTGCCTCCCGGCAGCGGGCGACAGCCGCCGCCAGGAAGGCGCTGACCTCCGAGACGACATCATCGTAGGCTGGTGCCTGCTGCATCGTACCCGGCTCGCCCTGCATGTGCATGACGCAAACCGCGCAATCGCTGCTCGCCACTGCCGCCACAGCATCAGGATGGATCATGCCGGTAATGTCGTTGATCATCGTCGCCCCCGCCGCCAGCGCAGCGCGCATGACGGCTGGCTTGTAGGTGTCGACCGACACCGGCACGCCCCAGTCAGTGATCTCGCGCAAGACCGGCAGCAAGCGGCGCAACTCTTCACCCTCCGGCGTCGGAATGGCACCCGGTCGCGAGGACTCGGCGCCGATGTCGAGGATGTCGGCACCTGCCTCGAATTGCTCACGGGCATGGTCAATGGCGCGATCGACATCGCCGACCAGACCGTCGCCGGAAAACGAATCCGGCGTCAGATTGACGATGCCCATCACCAGGGGTCGATCGAAAGAGAGCCGAAAGCGGCCGCAGTGGAGTTCTCGCATGGCTTAAAAGCAAAAGGCCGGGAGCGCACTCCCGGCCGTTGGAAACTCGGACCCGTCAGGCCGGCGCCGCGGCGCTTGGTTCGGTGCCCGGCGGGGTGTCGCTCGGCGTGCTGGCACGCGGCGACCCCTGCGACGGCTTGGGCAGACGCGGCGGCTTGCCGGCCATGATGTCGTCGATCTGGTCGGCGTCGATGGTTTCCCATTCGAGCAGCGCCTTGGTCATCGCCTCGACCTTGTCGCGATTTTCTTCGAGCAGCTGGCGCGCCAGAGCGTACTGCTGGTCAATGATGCGGCGGATTTCGGCGTCGACCTTCTGCATGGTCGCTTCGGAAACGTTCTTGTGCTGGGTCACCGAGCGACCGAGGAAAACCTCGCCCTCGTTTTCGCCGTAGACCATCACGCCGAGGTCGGACATGCCATAGCGGGTGACCATGTCACGCGCCATCGCGGTCGCCCGTTCGAAGTCGTTGGAAGCGCCGGTGGTCATCTGGTTCATGAACAGTTCTTCGGCGATGCGGCCGCCGAACAGCACGGCGATCCGGCTCATCAGGTATTCGCGGTCATAGGCGTAACGATCCTGCTCGGGCAACTGCATGGTCAAGCCCAGGGCGCGGCCGCGCGGGATGATCGTGACCTTGTGCACCGGATCGGACTTCGGCACCAGCTTGGCGACCACGGCGTGACCGGATTCGTGGTAGGCCGTATTCGTCTTCTCGTCCTCGGTCATCACCATGCTGCGGCGCTCGGCGCCCATCATGATCTTGTCCTTGGCCATCTCGAAGTCGTCCATGTCGACCAGGCGCTTGTTGCGGCGCGCGGCGAACAGCGCGGCTTCGTTGACCAGATTGGCCAG
This sequence comes from uncultured beta proteobacterium, assembly GCA_903922075.1. Classification (GTDB taxonomy): domain Bacteria; phylum Pseudomonadota; class Gammaproteobacteria; order Burkholderiales; family Rhodocyclaceae; genus Azonexus. Next base: position 8,703 of record CAIXSK010000326.1, read on the forward strand.
GTCGGCACCGGAGAAACCCGGCGTGCCGCGGGCGATGACGTCAGCCTTGACGTCGCCGGCGATCGGCACCTTGCGCATATGCACCTTGAGGATTTCCTCGCGGCCGCGGATATCCGGCAGCGGCACGACGACTTGGCGGTCGAAGCGGCCCGGACGGAGCAGCGCCGGGTCGAGGATGTCCGGGCGGTTGGTTGCGGCGATCACGATGATGCCGGTGTGGCCTTCGAAACCGTCCATCTCGACCAGCAACTGGTTCAGCGTCTGTTCGCGCTCGTCATTGCCGCCGCCAAGGCCGGCGCCGCGATGGCGACCGACGGCGTCGATTTCATCGATGAAAATGATGCACGGTGCGTGCTTCTTGGCGTTTTCAAACATGTCGCGAACGCGCGCGGCCCCGACACCGACAAACATTTCAACGAAGTCGGAACCGGAAATGCTGAAGAACGGCACCTTGGCTTCGCCGGCGATGGCCTTGGCGAGCAGGGTCTTGCCGGTCCCCGGGTTGCCGACCATCAGCACGCCTTTCGGAATGCGGCCGCCGAGCTTCTGGAACTTGGACGGATCGCGCAGGAAATCGACGATTTCCTGAACCTCTTCCTTGGCCTCGTCGCAACCGGCGACATCGGCAAAGGTAATGGTGTTCTGGGCTTCGTCAGTCATTCTCGCCTTCGACTTGCCGAAGGAGAAAGCCCCGCCCTTGCCACCGCCCTGCATCTGGCGCATGAAGAAGACCCAGACGCCGATCAGCAGCAGCATCGGGAACCAGCTGACGAACAGGTTCATCAGGAAGGACGGTTCTTCTTCCGGCTTGGCCTCGATCTTGACGCCATTCTTCAGCAGGTCGGAGACCAGCCAGAGATCAGGCGGCGCGTAGGAGGTAATGCGCTTGCCCTCGCTGGTCGTCGCCTTCAGCGTGCGACCTTCCATGACCACCTTGGAGATGCGGCCGGCTTTCACTTCTTCGATGAACTGCGAGTATTCGACGGCCCCCGTCGCAACCTGCCGGTTGTTGAACTGGTTGAATACGGTCATCAACACCAGGCCGATGACCAGCCAGATTGCGAGGTTTTTGAACATGTTGTTCAAGCTTGCTCTCCTTCTGCAGCGTCGAGCGATAAAAATGCCATTCTAAACAAAACTCTCAGCGCAAGGTACGTCCGAGCAAATAAAGCTCGGCACTACGATCGCGCGAAGCGTCCGGTTTCCTGACTCCGACGGTCTTGAACGTCTCGCGCATCGAGCGCAGAAACGTTTCGTAATCGGAGCCTTGGAAAACTTTGACCAGAAAAGCGCCATCCGGTTTCAAATGAGCCCGGCAAAACTCCAGGCCCAGCTCGGCCAGATGCATGACGCGGGCCTGATCGACCAGCGGTACACCGGACATATTGGGGGCCATGTCCGACATTACAAGCCCCACCCGCCGCTCGCCCAATTTTTCTTCCAGCTGGCGCAGCACCTCGTCCTCGCGGAAATCGCCCTGGATAAAATGGACGCCGTGAATCGGTTCCATCTCCAGCAAATCGAGCGCAAACACCAACCCGCTGTCGCCGACGCGCTTGACAGCAACCTGCGACCAGCCACCGGGGGTCGCCCCGAGGTCGACGACAACCTCGCCGCGCTTGAGCAACAGATCCTTGTCGTCGATCTCCATCAGCTTGAAAGCGGCGCGCGAACGCCAGCCTTCCTTGCGCGCGAGCTGAACGTACGGATCATTGATATGCTCGCGCATCCAAGCTTTGCTGGTTCTGGTTCTTTTCATTCGGTAAAATGCCGTTTTTGAAAGGTTTACTATGCTGCAATTATCGTCTGCCCAGCGCGCCGAACTGCGCGCCCAGGCACACAACCTGAATCCCGTCGTCTCGATTGCCGAAAACGGTCTGACCGAATCCGTCCTCAAGGAAATCGACACCTGCCTCAAGGCTCACCAGCTGATCAAGATCCGCGTCTATGGCGACAGCCGCGACGATCGCCTGGCCTACTACGAACAAATCTGCACCCAGCTGGACGCCGCCCCGGTCCAGCACATCGGCAAGCTGCTGGTCGTCTTCCGCCCGGCCCCGAAGGCAAATGCTACGGTCGAGGCAAAAAAAGGCCAAAAAACGAAACGCGCCGAACCGCGCAAGACCAAGCGCGCCCACCAGGGCTGATCAACGCAGCCCGCGACTGCTCCAGACGACCAGCCACAGCCCCAGCACACTCTGCACCAGGTAGAGGATGCTGGACACGCCGTGCCAGGCGACAAAGCGGTCACGCAAAACGCTCTCCATCACTTCACGCGGCAAGGCATCGGCCTTCAACTGCGCCATCAGCGGCTGGATGCCGAACTGGCTGGCCGCGGTCAGCAACGCCATCACGATCACCAGCCAGAACACCGCCCGCCGTAACACCTGCCCGCCCCAGCGGGCGACCAGGAAAACCAGCAAGTAAGCCGCGCCGCCCAGCCCGATCCAGCCGATCAAGGCGAACAGTTGGCCGGCCACCAGGCCGGCCAGTTGGCGATCGCCCAGGCTGGCGAACAACACCGGCGCCGCCAGGTAACCGATTGCCCACAGACCGCCGACCCACAGGGTAAGGACGACCAGATAGAGCGCTTCAGACAGCTTTTGCACCGCGAAATTCGCTTACCGGTCTGCCAGGACGCGAAGCCGAGCCGCAGGCAGTGCTCTAGCACGGCAAGGCGAAGGCGACAAAGTCATGGCAGGCATGGAAGTGGATTTATTCGTAGCGCACGTCGATGATTTCGTACTCGCGCAAGCCGCCCGGCGCCTGGACCTGGGCGATATCGCCGGCATACTTGCCGATCAGCGCACGAGCCATCGGCGAATTGACCGAAATCTTGCCAACCTTGATATCGGCCTCGTCCTCGCCGACGATCTGGTAGGTCACCGCATCGCCGGAATCCTGATCCTCAAGATCGAGCGTCGCGCCAAAGACGCAGCGGCCATCGGCATCGAGCAGCTTGGGGTCGATGATCTGGGCGTGCGACAACTTACCCTCGACCTCCTGGATGCGCCCTTCGATGAAGCCCTGGCGCTCCTTGGCGGCATCGTACTCGGCGTTTTCGGAGAGATCGCCGTGCGAACGTGCCTCGGCAATGGCGCCGATCACCCACGGGCGATCGACCGTCTTCAGGCGATGCAACTCTTCACGCAGTTTTTCGGCACCGGCTACAGTCAACGGAACTTTGCTCATTTTTTCTTCCAGCAAAAGCAAAACCGCCGGCGCCCGAAAACGGGGCTACCCGGCGGTTCAAGTTGGTCTTAGTGAAGCTGCTCGTGCAGCGCCTGGATCGGATACACCACGAGTTCACCCAGATGGCGAATACCTTCCGCCGCCGCCTCGGCACCCCAGATCGTCGTATACATCGTCACCCGCGCCTGCAGGCCGGAGGTCCGGATCGAACGCGAGTCGTTGATCGCCTGACGCTTCTCTTCGACCGTATTGATGATCAGCGCAATCTCGTTGTTCTTGATCATGTCGACGATGTGCGGCCGGCCCTCGGTGACCTTGTTGACCGCGTGCACCGGCAGACCGGCCGCCTCGATGGCGTGCGCCGTACCACGCGTCGCCACCAGGTGGAAGCCGGCGTCGTGCAGATGGCGGGCGATCTCGATGGCCTTGGCCTTGTCGCTATCCTTGACCGACAGGAAGACCTTGCCGGACCGCGGCAGCTTGACGCTGGCCGCCAGTTGCGATTTGACGAAGGCCTCGGCAAAGGTGACGCCGACGCCCATCACTTCACCGGTCGACTTCATTTCCGGACCGAGAATGGTATCGACGCCCGGGAACTTGACGAACGGGAAGACGGCTTCCTTGACCGAGAAATACGGCGGAATCACTTCCTTGGTCACGCCCTGATCCTGCAGGCTGCGACCGGACATGCAACGGGCGGCGATCTTGGCCAATTGCAGGCCGGTAGCCTTGGAGACGAAGGGTACGGTGCGCGAGGCGCGCGGGTTCACTTCCAGCACGTAGACGTCGTTGTCCTTGATCGCGAACTGCACGTTCATCAGGCCGCAAACATTCAGCGCCTTGGCCATCAACTTGGTCTGGCGACGCAGTTCGTCCTGGACGGCGGGCGACAGCGAATACGGCGGCAGCGAGCAGGCCGAGTCGCCGGAATGCACGCCCGCCTGTTCGATATGCTCCATGACGCCGCCGATGATCACTTCCTCGCCGTCGGACAGCGCATCGACGTCGCACTCGACGGCATCGTTCAGGAAGCGGTCAAGCAGCACCGGCGAATCGTTGGAAACCTTGACCGCTTCGCGCATGTAGCGCTCCAGATCCTTCTGCTCATGGACGATTTCCATGGCCCGGCCACCGAGCACGTAGGACGGACGGACGACCAGCGGATAGCCGATTTCCTGGGCCAGACGCAGCGCATCCTCTTCGGTCCGCGCGGTGCGGTTCGGCGGCTGCTTCAGGCCGAGGTCGTGCAGCAGCTTCTGGAAGCGCTCGCGGTCTTCGGCGACGTCGATCGATTCCGGGCTGGTGCCGATAATCGGCACGCCGTTGGCTTCGAGGGCCAGCGCGAGCTTCAGCGGCGTCTGGCCGCCATACTGGACAATGACGCCGACCGGCTTCTCGATGGCGACGATTTCCAGCACGTCTTCCAGCGTCAGCGGCTCGAAGTACAGACGGTCGGAGGTGTCGTAGTCGGTGGACACGGTTTCCGGGTTGCAGTTAACCATGATCGTTTCGTAACCGTCCTCGCGCATCGCCATCGCGGCATGCACGCAGCAGTAGTCGAACTCAATGCCCTGGCCGATGCGGTTCGGACCACCGCCCAAGACCATGATCTTCTTCTTGTCGGTCGGATAGGCCTCGCACTCATCCTCGTAGGTCGAGTACATGTAGGCGGTGCCGGTCGAAAATTCGGCGGCGCAGGTGTCGACGCGCTTGTAGACCGGGCGGACGCCGAGGGCGTGGCGACGGTTGCGGAATTCGGATTCGGAAGTCTTCAGCAAATAAGCCAGGCGACGATCGGCGAAGCCCTTGCGCTTCAGGTAACGCAGCTCTTCGGCGGACAACGAGGCCAGATCGCGTTTTTCCACGGCCAGTTCGAGATCGACGATCTCCTTGATCTGGACCAGGAACCACGGATCGATCTTGGTCAACTCGAAGACCTTGTCGACGGTCATGCCGACACCGAAGGCATCGGCGACGTACCACAGGCGGTCCGGCGACGGCCGGGCCAGTTGCTCGTCGATGGCTTCCGGATCGACCGACTTCAGGTTGAAGCCGTCAACGCCGACTTCCAGGCCGCGTAGCGCCTTCTGCAGCGACTCCTGGAAGGTGCGACCGATGGCCATCACTTCGCCGACCGATTTCATCTGCGTGGTCAGCGTCGAATCGGCCTGCGGGAATTTCTCGAAGGCAAAACGCGGCACCTTGGTGACGACGTAGTCGATCGACGGCTCGAATGAGGCCGGGGTCTTGCCGCCGGTGATGTCGTTGGACAATTCGTCCAGCGTGTAACCGACCGACAGCTTGGCGGCGATCTTGGCGATCGGGAAGCCGGTCGCCTTGGAGGCCAGCGCCGACGAACGCGAGACGCGCGGATTCATTTCGATGACGATCATCCGACCGTCCTTCGGGTTGATCGAGAACTGGACGTTGGAACCGCCGGTGTCGACGCCGATCTCGCGCAGCACGGCGATCGAGGCGTTGCGCAGGATCTGGTATTCCTTGTCGGTCAGCGTCTGCGCCGGAGCGACCGTGATCGAGTCCCCCGTATGCACGCCCATCGGATCAAGGTTCTCAATCGAACAGATGATGATGCAATTGTCCTTGCGGTCGCGCACCACCTCCATCTCGTACTCTTTCCAGCCGAGCAGGGAC
>CAIXSK010000327.1 GCA_903922075.1 uncultured beta proteobacterium
CCCATCGCGCCTTTGGCGAGGTGCTCGACGGCCTCGGCCGGCTCGATGTCCTGCTCGGCCCGCTGGCCTTTGCCGACGCCGTGCGCCGCCTGTCGCAACTTTGCCGCCAGCGGCTGTTCCAGCCGGAAACGCGCGGCCGGCCGGCGATCCAGGTGCTCGGCGTGTTGGAAAGCGCCGGTCTCGAATTCGACGCGCTGTGGGTGATGGGTATGAACGACGACCTCTGGCCGCCGCCGCCCCGGCCCAGCCCGCTGCTGCCGGCCGAGTTGCAGCGCAGCGTCGGGTCGGCGCACGCCAGCGCCGAGGTCGAGCTCGATTTCGCCCAGCGGGTGCATGCCCGGCTGCGGCAATCGGCGCCGACGGTAATCTTTTCGTGGGCGCAGGCCGACGGCAACCGGGTGCTGCGGCCCAGCCCGCTGATTGCCGGGATGCCGGGCGCCGGGGACACGCCGGGCGACGTCGTCACGCTGGCCGGCCAACTGGCCGCCGAGACGCCGGCCGCGCTCGATCTGCTCGACGACGCGCTGGCGCCGCCGGTCGCCGAGGGCGAAAAGGTTTCCGGCGGTAGCTGGCTGCTGCGCGCCCAGGCGATCTGCCCGGCCTGGGCCTACTACCAGTTCCGGCTCGGCGGCGAGGCGATGGAGGAAGCCGTCGAGGGCCTCGACCCGGCCGCCCGCGGCACGCTGGTTCACGAGGCGCTGGAGGCCTTTTGGACGGCGACACCGTCGTCCGACGCCTTGGCCGCGCTGGGCGAAGCGGCGCGCAATGAAGCGATTGCCGCGGCCGTGGCCAAGGCCCTGCAGAGCTTCGAACTGGACCGCCGGACAAGCCTGCCGGCCCGCTTCCGTGAGCTCGAAGCGGCCCGCCTGGCCCGCCTGCTCGACCTCTGGCTGGCCGTCGAGGCCAAACGTGGCCAGGGCTTCGCGGTGATCGCCTGCGAACAGCCGGCCGAAGTCGAGATCGAAGGCATCAAGGTGCGCATGGTCGTCGACCGCATCGACCAGCTGGCCGACGGCCGGCTGGTGATCATCGACTACAAGACCGGCGCCGCGATCGATACGAAGAACTGGGCCGATCAGCGGATCACCGAGCCGCAGCTGCCGATCTACGCGGCACTGGTCAATGACGAGGTGGCGGCCGTCGTCTTCGCCAAGGTCCTGCTCGACAAGCCGGGCTTCGCCGGCGTCGCCGACGAAAAGGACATCCTGCCCGGCGTGCAGGGGATCGGCGACGACAAGCAGAAAATTTTCGATCCGGCGGAATTTCCCGACTGGATCGCCGTCATTACTCACTGGCGCGAGCGTCTGCACGCCGTGGCCAGTGAAGTGAAGCAGGGCCGGGCCGGCGTCGTCTTCGCCGACGAGAAGGGGCTGCAATACTGCGAAGTCCTGCCCCTGCTCCGCCTGCCCGAGCGGCGCCGCCTGCTGGCCGCCGCACCGATCACCGTGACAAACTGAAGAACAGGAGAACAAGCATGCGCGAACTGAAATTGCTGGGCATCTGCGGCAGCCTGCGTCGCCAGTCGACCAACGCCGGCCTGTTGCGGGCGGCGATGGCCGAACTGCCGGAAGGCGTCACGATGGAAATCGCCGACCTTTCGGCGGTGCCTTTTTACAACGTCGATCTGGCCGAGCGGCCGGCCGCCGTCCAGCGCCTGATGGACCAGGCCCGCGCCGCCGATGCGCTGGTCTTCGCCTGTCCGGAATACAACTACTCGATCGCCCCGGCGCTGAAGAACGCCATCGACTGGATCTCGCGCGAGCCGGACAACGCGCTGCTCGCCGGTAAAACCGCGGCGATCATGGGGGCCGGCGGCGGCATGGGCACCTCGCGCGCCCAGTACCACCTGCGCCAGGTCTGCGTTTTCCTCGACCTGCACCTGGTCAACAAGCCGGAAGTCTTCGCCAGCGCCTTTGCCGGCGCTTTCGATGCCGACGGCAACCTGACCGACGCCAAGCTGATCGGCCAGGTCGCCGCCCAGATGCGGGCGCTGGCCGAGCTGACCCGGAAGCTGAAGGGCTGAGAGCCTGTGAAATATTCGTTCACACCCGCTCCCCGCGCCCGGACGAGTCCGCTCCGCGTTGCAAATGCTCGCCATAGCCCGAGCTATGGCTGTGCTTTGCGCCTTGATCGTACACGCCCGGACACGTTGCTCGGGCGCGCCCAAATAATTCACAGGCTCTGAGATGGGCGACCGGCTGGCGATCCTCCACATCGAGGACAACGAGGCGGATTTCCTGCTCGTCGAACGCGAACTGAAGCGCAGTGGCATCGATTTTCGCTGCCGCTGGGTCGATAACCGGGAGGCGATGCTGGCCGCGCTGGAAGAAGGCGGCTGGGACATCGTGCTGTCCGATTACGCGGTGCCGGGCATCTATTTTCCGGAAAACCTCGCCTACCTGAAGCGACGCTGGCCGACGCTGCCGGTGATCCTGATTTCCGGCACCATCGGCGAGGCCAAGGGCGGCGTGATGGTCAAACTGGGGGCGGATGCCTTCGTTCCCAAGAACTATCTGGCCGATCTTGTGCCGGCCATCCGTCGGCAACTTGGTCTGGCTGAAGGAACGCCTTGACCGCCGCCCTTGACCGGCTTGCGGAAGACGACCTCGCCCGCCAGCGGGCGCTTGAGGTTGCCTCCTTCATCGTCGAGGCGCCGGCCGGCGCCGGCAAGACGGAACTGCTGACCCAGCGCTACCTGCGCCTGCTGGCCGTGGTCGACGAACCGGAAGAAGTGCTGGCGCTGACCTTCACCAACAAGGCAGCGACCGAGATGCGCGACCGCATCCTGGGCAGCCTGGAGCGGGCGGCCAGCGGCGAAATGCCGGAGCAAGCCCACAAGCGCCTGACCTTCGACCTGGCGCAACGCGTGCTGGCCCACGATGCCGGGCGCGGCTGGCAACTGCTCGGCCATCCCGGTCGCCTGCGCATCACCACCATCGACGCGCTGTGCGCCAGCCTGGCCCGGCAGATGCCCTACCTCAGCCGCTTCGGCAGTCAGCCCGGGGTCAGCGAGGACGCCGAGGCGCATTACGCGACGGCGGCCCGCCGCACGCTGGAAATGCTCGAAGCCGGGACGCCGGACGCCGAGGTGGTCGGCGCCGCGCTGGCCTTCATGGACAACAACGCCGGCCGTCTGGAAAAACTGCTCGTTTCGATGCTCGGCCGCCGCGACCAGTGGCTGCACCACGCCTCGCGGATCGAAAGCGGGGCGATGAAGGCCGAAGTCGAAGCCGGCTTTGCGGCATTGATCGAGCGCGACCTGGCCGCCGTCGAGCGCCTGGTCGACCGTCGCCTGCAGACGCTGCTGATGCCGCTGGCCCGCTTTGCCGCGGCCAACGCGCCGGGGACGCTGGATGCCATTTTTGACTGGAATTTGCCGCTGACCGTAGCATTTGCCGATCTACCCCGCTGGCAGGCCGTCGGCCGGCTGTTGCTGACCGGCACCGGGACGCTGCGCAAGACCGTCGACAAACGGATCGGCTTTCCGGCCGGCGCCGAGTTTGCCGACCGGAAGAAAGCCATGCTCGACCTGCTCGCCGACCTGCGCGGCATCACTGGGCTGGAGGAAACGCTGGCCATGCTGCCCGGCCTGCCGCAGCCGGAACTGAGCGAGGCCGAGTGGGCCACCGTCGAATGCTTTTCGCGCCTGCTCCGGCTGGCTGCCGGGCAACTCTGGCTGGCCTTCCAGGAAGCCGGCGAGGTCGATTTCATCGAAATCGCCGCCCGCGCCGGGCTGGCCTTGGGCGACGACGAGGCGCCGACCGACCTGGCCCAGGCGCTCGACTACCGCATCCGTCACCTGCTGGTCGACGAATTCCAGGACACCAGCCCAAGCCAGGTCGAGCTGCTCGAAAAACTGACCCGCGGCTGGATGCCGGACGACGGCCGGACGCTATTCGTGGTCGGCGACCCGATGCAGTCGATCTACCGCTTCCGCAAGGCCGACGTCGGGCTCTTCCTGCGCGTCCGCGAGCGCGGCATCGGCGACCTCCGGCTCGCTCACCTGCGGCTGTTCCGCAACAACCGCTCGTATCCGGGCATCGTCGATTGGGTCAATGCCGCCTTCCCGAGCATCTTCCCGGCCGACGACTGCCCGGCGGCCGGCGCCGTGCGCTATGCCGCCTCGGCCGCCACCCGGCCGGCGCGGGCCGACAGCGGCGTCGTCGTCCATCCGGTCATCGACCGTCCCGGCGCCGATGCGGTCGGCGAGGAAGCCGGCCGCGTGCTGGCCATCATCCGCGCTGCCCGCCGCGAAGCGCCGGAGGAGCGCATCGCCGTGCTCGTTCGCGCCCGCAGCCACCTCGATGCGCTCGTCGCCGAAATTCGCCGCAGCGCGCCGGACCTGCGCTTCCAGGCCGTCGACATCGAGGGGCTGGACGGCCGCCAGCATGTGCAGGACCTGCTGACCCTGTTCCGCGCCCTGCATCACCGCGCCGACCGCGTCCATTGGCTGGCGCTGTTGCGCGCCCCGTGGTGCGGTCTGACGCTGGCCGACCTGCACGCGCTGGCCGCCGACGACAAGCAGGCGACGATCTGGCAACTGATGCAGGACGAGACCCGCCTCGCCCGCCTGTCGGCCGACGGCCGGCAACGTCTGCAGCACCTCCGCGAGGTGCTGTGCACCGCCTTCGCCGGCCGCGGCCGCCAGCACCCACGGCGCTGGCTGGAAGGCGTCTGGCTGATGCTCGGCGGGCCGCGCTGCCTGGAAGCGCCGGAAGCGCTGAACGATGTCGACGCCTTCTTCCGGCTGGTCGACCAGCTCGCCGCCGCCCGCAAGCTCGACGCCGAGACCCTGGCCGCCCACGCCGGCGAGCTTTACGCGCCGTCCGATCCGCTCGGCGACGCGGTGCAGATGATGACCGTGCACAAATCCAAGGGCCTCGAATTCGACACCGTGATCCTGCCCGGCCTGCACCGCGAAACCGGCGGCAACGACAGCAGCCTGCTGCTCTGGGACGAAGTGGCCGGCGCCGATGGCGACGAGCATTTGCTGGTCGCCCCGCTCAAGCAAAAGGGTGCCGACCACGGCGAACCGACCGTCTACGATTACCTGAAGAAACTCGAAGCCGAACGCGCCGCGCACGAAGACGAGCGCCTGCTCTACGTCGCCGCGACCCGGGCCATCCGCCGGCTGCATCTGGTCGGCGTCGCCGTCGCCGACGCGGCGAAGGAGGACGGCCTCAAGTCGCCGGCTGCCGGCACGCTGCTCAAGTTGCTCTGGCCCGGCGTCGCCCAGCCGGTGTTCGCCGCTGCGCTGGCCGATGATCCTGAGGCCGAGGTGCCGCGCCCGGCCATCGACCTGGCCAGCTTCGTGCCGCCGCTGGTCCGCCTGCGCGCCGTTCGTCTGCCGGACGCTTTGGCTGTGGTCCCCGACGGCCTCCGTCCGGCCGACAACCCGCTCGATCTGGACCGCGCCGAAACCGGCCTGTCGCTGGAAGCCTCGGTCGGCACGCTGGTCCATCGCTGCCTGGAACTGATTGCGAAAAATGGCCTGAAAAAGGGGGCGACCGTAGCATTCAGCGTATTGCGCCCGGCCTACCGTCGCTGGCTGCGCGGCCAAGGCCACAGCGAGGCCGAAGCCGAAAGTGGCGCCGCCGAAGTGGCCGCCGCGCTGGAAACGACGCTGGCCTCGGAGGCCGGCCACTGGCTGCTCGCCGATCACCCGCAGGGCGGCGCCGAGCAGGCGTGGTCCAGCCGCGATGGCGAGGCCGTCGCCCACCACGTGATCGACCGCACTTTCGTCGCCGATGGCTGCCGCTGGATCATCGACTACAAGACCGTCCGCCTGCCCGAAAGCGAACTGCCCAAACGCGCCGAGAGCTACCGGCCGCAGCTCGAACGCTACGCTGCCCTGTTCGCCGGCGACCCGCTGCCGCTGCGCCTGGCCATCTACTTCCCGCTGCAAGGGAAACTGCTCGAATTGCCCGGCTAGGGTAATGACTAGTGATTTCAAACGGACGTATGCCTATATACTGTCCGATTATTTTCGCGTCATGTCTTGCCATGCCCTGCCGCTTGATCCGTCTCCTGCTCTGTCTCGCCCTGC
>CAIXSK010000328.1 GCA_903922075.1 uncultured beta proteobacterium
CAGGGCGGCCACGCCCATGACGACATGTCGATGCTGGTCATCGACTGCCCGGTTGGTGCAGCCTAGTGGTCTGCTTCGCAATTAACGAAACATAAAAGCTTGTCTTTGCGTCCCTGGCGTTGTTGCTCATCCTCGCGATAGCACTGGCTATCGCTGCGGTTCGCGCCTAGCCAGGAACACAAATCCGACGCTTTCATTCAGTTCCGCCAATTACGAAGCAGACCACTAATGCCGCAATAGCGGCAGCCGGGCCGAGAACTTCGGCCACTCGACGGCATCGAGCATGTTCTTGACGATCAGGCCGAGTTCGGTGTCGCCAGTGATTTCCAGCTCACGGCTGAAAAACAGCGTATCCGGGTCTTCCTGGCGGGCCAGCAACTGCAGGTAAGCCGATAGATTGGCGGCAAAGGCCAGGTCGGGTTCGCGCTGCGGGCTGAATACCGGGCGGAACAGGCCGTCGCGGTAGGTGTAGCAGGCCTCGCCGCCGGTATCGAGGACGCGGACGCGGAACAGCTTGTCCTCGAGCAGGGCCAGTTCGCTTTCCGGCAGCAGATTCATCTTCAGCGCCGCGTTCAGGCCGCCGACCAGGGCCAGCGCGTGCGGCCATTGCGGCAGCTTGCGGCCAAGACTGGCGACGAAGGTGGGCAGGCGGAATTTCGGGATGGTAAAGCTGCCGTTCATGATCCTGCTCCTCTGTTAGCTACCCAATTGGGCCAGCGCCTGCGCATGGTGCTGGGCGATGCCGGCATCGCCGAACCAGTAGCCATCGACCAGGCCGCTGGTGCTCCAGGTGCTGCTGTCGACCTGCACCGCCTCGCCACGCCGGGCGGCGTCGAAGGCGGCGATGATCGCGTTGATCTGCTGCTTTTGCGGGCTGATCCGGACAATGTCGATCCCCATTTGCAACATGTCCGGAATCTCGTGCAACAAATTGTAGCTCTGCGCCGACATCGTCTGGATGCCGTTGATGGTCAGGAAATCCTGCCCTTCGCGCGTTTTCAGCGTCAGGCCTTCGCTGTGGTCCAGGCACTTGAACTGGCAGTCGTCCTTGTTCAGGTCGTAGTGGCGGGCCGTGAAGCAGCGGGCCGAGAAGGCCAGCGGAATTTTGCCGAAGGCAAACACCTCGGTCTCGACGCCGGCCGGCCGGCTGCGGTGCAGCGTCTCGATCAGCGTGCGCGTCGCCTCCAGCGGCGGTATCCAGCGCTTCAGGCCGAAGCGGGCGAAGGAGGCCAGCGTCGCTTCGTTGTAGATGTTCAGGTGCGGTCCGGCGACGAAGTCCTGACCATGGACCAGGTTCACCGCGCCAAGGTCGTTGGTTTCGAGCATGCAGCCGGCGTCGTCGACCAGGCGGCGCAAGGCCTTCAGGTCGCTCTCCGATTCGAGCAGGGCCTGGGCCGAGACGACGACCTGCTTGCCGGCATCGGTCAGGTCGCGGGCCAGACCGATCCAGTCGGCGGTGCGCAACTGCTGGCGCCGGGAACAGACGACTTCGCCGACGTAGATGATGTCGAGGGCCGGGTTCTCCGACATTTCGGCGTAGAACTCCATGACCTCGGCCTTGGGCCAGAAATAGAGCAGGGGGCCAAGCGACAGTTTCATCGTTATCTCCACGGCCGGTTGTAGGCGCCGAGCGTCGCCTGGCTGCCTTCCGAGACCTTGGCCAGCTCGGCCTGCCAGGCCGGTTTGACGTGGAAGCGCTCGCTGCCGTCGCGCAGCGAATCGAGCGCGGCGCGCAGGGTACGGGTGACCTGGGTGACATAGGCCGGGCTGCGCTGGCGGCCTTCGACCTTGATGGCGCGGACGCCGATCTTCAGGATCTCGGGCAGGATGGCGAGGACGTTCAGGCTGGTCGGTTCTTCCAGCGCGTAATAGGTCTCGCCCTGGACCTCGAAGCGGCCCTTGCACAACGTCGGGTAGCCGGCCGGCTCGTCGTCGCCGAAGCGGTCGATCAGGATGCCGTTGAGCCGCGTTTCCATGGCGCCCGGTTTCTTGTCCCATTTGACGTACTTGGCCGGCGAGCAGGCGCCGACGGTATTCGGCGATTCGCCACAGGCGTAGGACGACAGCCAGCAGCGGCCCTCGTTCATCACGCACAGGCTGCCGAAGCCGAAGACTTCGATCTCTACGCTGGTATTCTTGATCACGTGCTCGACCTGGGCCAGCGTCAGCACGCGCGGTAGCACGGCACGGCGGACACCGAATTCGCGCTGGCAGAAATTGATCGCCTCGTAGCTGGTGGCCGAGCCCTGGACCGACAGGTGCAGGCGCTGTTGCGGATGGCGGTTGCGGGCGTAGTCGAGCAACCCGACGTCGGCCAGGATGATTGCATCGACGCCCTGGTCGACGGCGGCGTCGACGGCCTTCTGCCAGTCGGCGACGCGACCGGCCTGGGCGAAGGTGTTGATCGCCAGCAGCACCTCGCGGCCCTTGGCGTGGGCGTAGCGGATGCCTTCGGCCATGGTCTTCGGTTCGAAGTTGAGGCCGGCGAAATTACGGGCGTTGGTGTCGTTCTTGTAGCCGAGATAGACGGCATCGGCACCGTTGTCGATGGCGGCCTTGAGGGCCGGCAGGCTGCCGGCCGGACAGACGAGATCGGGCAGGGAGGTCATGGCGGACATCCGGATTATCAAGCGCCGGAGTATAGCCAGCGGCCAGATTTCGCCATTGATCCTGGTCAAAGGCGGGATGTTTGCCGCGGATGGCGACGAAGCTACTTATTACTAAAGTAACAAAAATCTAATTAGTGGGAAGTATGTTAACATCGGTGCCGAATTGTAAGCAGGGCGGCGCCGACTTGCCGCCGCCTGTCGCCCGGCTGCAGAAAGGTCGTAGCATGATCGAATTGTCGGAAAACCCGCCCGGCGGTTTTAGGAAAGAAGAGGTTGGCCCAATGGACAAGGAACGAGTTCTCATCGTCGATGATGAGCAGTTGAACCTGTTTATCATCGAGGAGTTTCTCGAGAACGAAGACATCGAGCTGGAACTGCACGACAAGCCGCTCGATGCCTGGGCCAGTCTGAGCGCGCCGGACAGTAATTTCTCGCTGGTCGTGCTTGACCGGATGATGCCCGACCTCGATGGCATGGAGTTCCTGCGGCGGATGAAGCGCGAAGCACGCTTCGCCGACATTCCCGTCATCATGCAGACTGCCGCTTCGTCGCCGGACCAGGTGCGCGAGGGCCTGGAGGCCGGCGCCTATTACTACCTCACCAAACCCTACGAACCCGAGGCGCTGATTTCCATCGTTCGCGCCGCCATGGACGATCGCCGCTCGCGCAGCCAGTTGCGCAGCCGTGCGGGGCGCCTGGAAGTGGCGCAGAAGTTGATCAACAGCGTCGAGTATCGCTTCGTCACGCTGGACGATGTGAGTACGCTGGTGCCGGTCCTGGCCGGTATGTGCCCGGTGCCGGACGTCGTGGCGCCCGGCTTGTCCGACCTGATGGTCAATGCGGTGGAGCATGGCAACCTCGGTGTCAGCTACCAGGAAAAGTCGCTGCTCAAGTGGGAGGGCGACTGGGAGGCCGAGATCGTCCGGCGGCTGGCGCTGCCCCAGTTCAGCAGCCGTGTGGCGACGGTCAGGGTCGAGCGCAACACCGATGCCGTGGTGTTCACGATTGCCGACGAAGGTGACGGCTTCGAGTGGAAACGCTTCCTGACCTTCGATCCCGACCGGGCTTTCGATCCGAACGGCCGAGGGATCGCGATGGCCAAGATGATGAGTTTTTCAAGCTTGGAGTATCAAGGGCGCGGCAACGTGGTGGTCGCCCGAGTCAACATTTGAGCCGTCTCAGCGGCTGACGATGGTCGGCCGGTAGCCTAGCGCGGCCCGGATTTTCTCGGCCACCCGATCGGCATCGCCGCGGCTGGCATAGGGGCCGAGATGCAGGCGGTGAATGCCGCCAGCGGGGTTGATGCGCATCGTTTCGGTCAGCCAGTCCAGTTCCCGCAGCAGGTGATTTTTCAGATTTTCCGCGTTTTCGGCACTCGAAAAGGCGCCGAGTTGCAGGTAAATCCCCTTGGCTCCGAGGTCGCTGGCGCTGCCCGCTGCCGGTATCGGGACCGGCTTTTCCTCGGCCGCCACGCGGCGGGCCAGTTGTTCGATGTCGTCGGTCTCGGTGGCGCTGCCTTGGCGTGCCGGCGGGGTGACCTGGGCATAGGTGGTGCCGGCCGGCTCGCCCGGGATGATCGCCTCGACCTCGACCTGGCCGCTGCCGCCGTTGATCAGTCCCAACTTGTAGGCGGCGGTGTAAGAGAGGTCGATGACGCGGTCGGCATGGAAGGGGCCGCGGTCGGTGACGCGGACGACCACCGCTTTGCCGCTGGCCAGGCTGGTGACGCGGACGTAGGAAGGCAGCGCCAGCGTCGGGTGAGCGGCGGTCATCGCGAACATGTCGTAGGGCTCGCCGATCGAGGTCTTCTGCCCGTGAAATTTCTTGCCGTACCAGCTGGCGATGCCGCGCACCCGGTAGGGCTTGACCGCCGTGTTGGGTACGTATTCCTTGCCGAGCACGACGTAGGGTTTGGTCGCTGGCTTGTGCAGCGGTTCCCACTTGGCTTCGGCGTCGGGAATGTCGTCGAGGCCGTCGGGGATGTCGTCGGCCGGGCCGTCGTCCTTGTAGAAACCGCCGCCGCGCTTGAGCACGGCGGTCGGCTTTTTGGTCAGCGTCGCCGATTTTGAAATTGGCTGTTTTTCCGGGCCGACCGTAGCATCGCGCACCGGCGCCGGGCTGCCGCAGCCGGCAAGCAGGAGCAGCAGGCCGGCGAGGAGTCCGAGGTGCTCGCGACTAGCGACTCCCGGTTTCCGACTCGCCTTCATTTCTTGACCAGCATCCGGTGGGTGTGGATCGACATCAGCATGCCGATGCCGAGGAACAGCGTGACCAGCGCCGTGCCGCCGTAGCTCATGAAGGGTAGCGGCACGCCGACGACGGGCAGGATGCCGCTGACCATGCCCATGTTGATGAAGGCGTAGGTGAAGAAGCCGAGCGTGATGGCGCCGGCCAGCAGGCGCGAGAAGGTGGTCGGCGCGGCCGAGGCGATGATCAGGCCGCGGCCGATCAGCAGGATGTAGAGGAAGAGCAGCAGGGCATTGCCGAGCAGGCCCCATTCTTCGGAATAGACGGCGAAAATGAAGTCGGTGTGCTTTTCCGGGATGAATTCGAGATGGGTCTGGGTGCCGTTCAGGTAGCCCTTGCCCAGCGCGCCGCCGGAGCCGATGGCGATGGTCGCCTGGATGATGTGGTAGCCGGCGCCGAGCGGGTCGGTGGTCGGGTCGATCAGGGTCAGGATGCGCTTGCGCTGGTAGTCGTGCAGCATGCTCCAGAGGATGGGAGCAGCCGCGCCGGCGGCGGCCGCCAGGCCGGCAATGATCTTCCACGGCAGGCCGGCGAAGAAAATGACGTAGAAACCGGCGGCGCCAACCAGCAGGGCGGTGCCGAGATCGGGCTGCTTGGCGATCAGTGCGAAGGGGATCAGCAGCAGGAGCGCCGCCCCGACGTAATGCTTGAGTTTCAGGGTGGCCTCGTACTTGTGGAAGTACCAGGCGAGCATCAACGGCATGGCAATCTTCATGATTTCCGAGGGCTGGATGCGGGTAAATCCGAGCGAAAGCCAACGCCTGGCGCCGTTGACCGTGACCCCGAACAGAAATACGGCGATGAGCAGGATGACGCCGACGATATAGAGCGGGATGGCGAAGCTCATCAGCTTCTGCGGCGGCAGGCGGGAAACGAACCACATGACGACCATCGCGATGCCCATGTTGCCGGCCTGCGAGAGCATGCGATGGCTGCTGTCCCAGGTCGCCGAATTGACCGTCGCCAGGCCGACGCCCATGATCGCCAGGGTGATGAACAGCAGCGGGAAATCGATGTGGGCGATCAACTGCTGCCAGCTACGACGGAGGGTGCCGACGATATCGATCATTCGTCGCGCTCCTCTTCGACGGCCGTTGCGTCTTCCGCTGCCGCGCCGGCTGGCAGCTTGCCAAGCAGATAGTAGTCGATGACCATGCGGGCGATCGGCGCTGTGGATTGCGCGCCAAAGCCGCCGTTCTCGACCAGCACTGCGAGGGCAATCTTCGGATTGTCGGCCGGGGCATAGGCGATGAACAAGGCGTGATCG
>CAIXSK010000329.1 GCA_903922075.1 uncultured beta proteobacterium
ATCCACGGGTAGATCTTGGCCCCGACTTCGGGATCGACGCAGTTGATGGTGATCGTCACGTGGTCGATGTTGTGCTGGGCGATGCGGTCGACGTACTGCGGCAGGTTCAGGCCGTTGGTCGACACGCACAGCTTGATGTCCGGGGCGCGCGCGGACAGCTGTTCGAAGGTTTCAAAAGTGCGGCCCGGGTTGGCCAGAGGGTCGCCAGGTCCGGCGATGCCGAGGACCGTCATCTGCGGAATCTCGGCGGCGACGGCGAGCACCTTCTTGATCGCCTGGTCCGGCGTCAGCAGCTCGGAAACGACGCCCGGGCGGGATTCGTTGGAGCAGTCGTACTTGCGGTTGCAGTAGTTGCACTGGATGTTGCAGGCCGGGGCGACGGCCACGTGCATGCGGGCGAAGTAATGGTGCGCTTCTTCCGAATAACACGGGTGGTCCTGCACCTTGGCGCGGATGTGGTCGGGCAGATGGCTCAGGGCGTCCGGTGCCGTGCCGCAACCGCTGGAGGAACAGCCGCCGCCTTCGGCTGCCGGCGCATTGTTGCTGATGACTGGAAGTTCCACGATCAAGGCTCCTCGAAAACTGTTCGGAGCCTGTTCAGCAATCGCTGTGCCAGTGGAAAAAGTTTATTTAAAACAGGGTGATGCGCTTCGTTGCCAGGGGCATTGTCGGGGCCTTTGTCGCAAAGCAGACAGCCGGTCAGGGGCCCGTGGGCAGAATGCTACGGTCCGTGGCAAAAAATGGCCAAATTCAAAAAACCGTCCAGTGCCGCCCGGCTTCGCGCCGGTTATTCCCCGGCCTGGAATCTCTATGCACTCATGATTTTCGTGAGCCGAATGCAGCGTTTTTCATGAACGATCCAAAAGATGCAAAACATATACTGGTTTTGCCACTATCGATGGCAAACGGCGGCGGGACTGCGCCGCTCAATCCAATCAAATCGGACGAGGTGACTACCATGAAGAAACTCACGGCATCAGTTTTTACCGTCGGCATCCTGGCCTCTGCAATGGGCGCCTTCGCAGCACAGGACACCAGCGACATTGCCTTCCCCGAAGGCTATCGTACCTGGTACCACCATCATTCGACCGTGAACCGGACCGGTCACGACCCGGCCGGCAACGTCGGCATCCAGCACGTCTATGCCAACCCGGCCGCCGTCGAAGGCCTGAAGACCGGCAAATTCGCCAAGGGCGCGACCTTTGCCGTGGACCGCTTTGCCTACACGGAAAAGGACAACCACGTGATGGAGCAGGGCGCTCGCAAGGTGGTGGCCGTGATGGTCAAGGACGACGAGCGTTACCCGGAAACCGGTGGCTGGGGCTTCCAGGGCTTCAAAGGCGGCGATCCCGCGGTCAAGGCCGTCAAGGATGGCGGAACGGCCTGCTTCACCTGCCACATTCCGCATGCCGACAACAACTACCTGTTCACACGCGGCCAGTAACACCGGCCAGGCCTGAATCGACCGGCGGTTTCCTGCGGCGCGACTAGTCGCCGGTCGACCGCCGGCCGGCCTTGATCGCCGCCCGCCGGCCTTTCTGCTCCAGCCGCCGCTTGACCGAACCATGCGTCGGCTTGGTCGGCCGCCGCTTGCGGGCCACGGTAGCCGCACTGGCCACCAGCAACTCCAACCGCCGCAGCGCCTCGGCGCGGTTCTTCTCCAGACTGCGGAACTCCTGCGCCTTGATCACCACCACGCCGTCCTTGCTGATCCGCTGATCGCCCAGCTTCAGTAGCCGTTCGCGGATTTCCTCGGGCAGCGAAGAATTCCTGATGTCGAAACGCAGATGCACGGCGTTCGATACCTTGTTGACGTTCTGCCCGCCCGCCCCCTGGGCGCGGATGGCGGTGATTTCTACTTCGTCGGGCGGGATGATGAAGGTGGGGGGCATGTAGGCGAGGCGGGAATCAGTGATCGG
>CAIXSK010000330.1 GCA_903922075.1 uncultured beta proteobacterium
GCGTCCCGAACGCAGTGCTCTACCAGGCTGAGCTACACTCCGATGGCTGCTGAGAGAACTAATGATTTCTCTCAACTGCAAAGAGCGTCAATTGTAGCAGAGCTTTTTTATAATTTGAATCCCCCAGGCACTGAATTGCAGCTCTTGCCTGATTCGCCTCTTGTTCCGCGCGAGCTCGGGCGTGGTCAAGCGCGCCACTTTGGCGAATTGCGTCGAGCACCAGAGGGAAGTCGTCCCGACCACCTTCTTCGATTGCCTTGCGCACACAGGCCGCCTGCTGGGGGTTGCCGTGCTGGATCACATAGATCAGCGGCAAGGTCGGTTTCCCCTCGGCAAGATCGTCACCCAGATGCTTGCCGGTATCGGCCTCCTGGCCGGAATAATCGAGCACATCGTCGATCAGCTGAAAAGCCGTGCCCAGATGCATGCCATAAGCGGCCAGCGCCTTTTCAACTTCTGGGGAGGCCTGGCCCAGGATGGCGCCGAGTTGGGCCGCCGCCTCGAACAGCTTGGCCGTCTTGTAGTGGATAACCTGCATGTAGCGCGCTTCGTCGACATCGGCATCGTGACAGTTCATCAACTGCAGAACCTCTCCCTCGGCAATGACGTTGGTCGCATCCGAGAGCACCTGCATCACCCGCATGTTATCGACTGCCACCATCATTTGGAATGCACGCGAATAGAGGAAATCGCCAACCAGCACACTGGCTGCATTGCCGAACATTGCATTGGCTGTATCGCGGCCACGGCGCAGCGACGACTCGTCCACTACGTCATCGTGAAGCAGCGTGGCGGTATGAATGAACTCTATGACTGCCGCCATTTCCTGATGGCGTTCACCTTGGTAGTTCAAGGCACCGGCAGCCAGCAGCACCAGCGCCGGCCGCATCCGTTTGCCGCCGCTACCAATAATGTATTCGGCGACCTGCCGGACCAGGACAACGTCAGAATACAGGCGATCGCGGATGACCGCATCGACGGCCTTCATGTCGGGCCCGATCAGGGCATAGAGCTGTTCCAGAGTCACGGCAGGGAATTCCTTGAGGAAGCGCGGAATCTTAGGTGGCGAAAGAAGGCCAGTCAAGACCGAAAACACAACGATACACGCTGTTCCGGTGACAGTTTGTTAAACTTAAAGGATTGAAATAATAAAGGGAGAGGGCATGGACATTCGTTCGATCATTGCACCGGTCGTTCAGGATCGTGAAGCGCTCGAGGAGTTCGCCGATGCCCTGAACGAGCGAGCGCACGAGATTGAACGCGATATTGCTCGCCTGGAAAAAACACCAACGGATCGCGAAGTGACCGCCAGCCTTTTCCGGGGGGTGCACAACATCAAGGGAGACGCCGCGCTATGCAAGTTCGATCTTGGCATTGCCGTCGCCCATCCAATCGAATCCTTGATGTCACGCTTCCGTGAAGGAGAAATTCCTTTCTCCGGGTTACTGGCCGAAATGATCCTGCTCGCCGTCGACCGCCTGGAACTGGCGACTGATGCCCTTCTGGCCAACAAGTCGACGGACAATCTTCAGTTGCTGGCACTCGTTCAGGGATTGGAAGCCATCGCGGAGATCGACGCGGATAACCTGGAGGCCGGCTGCGCCGAACTTATCGAGTCGGTCACCGGTTTCCCCCCGGTCATTCCCGACATTTCCACTCGGGCGCCGAGGGTATCGACACCGAAGCCCGAACAAATAAACGCCACTGTCGACCTGCAGTTCTTCCGCTCACTGGCCTTACAGTTCGAAAGCCGCTCTCCGCTGTTCAAGGGTAGAACTATGCGCATCCTCCGCCTAGCCTTGGAAACAAACAAGGTCGGAGGCAACGCCGCTGATCCGGTTCAACTGGAAGCAGCGGTCTATCTGCACGATGTCGGAATGATGCTATTGCCTGAATCTGTCTGGCTCAAAGTTGGAAAAATGTCGCCAGAAGACAAGATTGCCCTGCGCAACCACCCGGGATTCGCCAGCGGCCTGTTACAGCGCATGCCCGGCTGGGAATCAGCGGCAGAAATGGTCGCACAGCACCACGAAATGCCGGATGGCGGCGGTTATCCAAGTAAACTATATAGTGCAGATATTTGTGCCGGCGCAAAAATTCTCGCCATCGTTGATGCCTTCGAGGCAGTCATGCTCAAACATATCCATCGCGGCAAAAACCGTTCAGTGCTGCGCGCCATCGCCGAAATCAACGCTTGCGACAATCAGTTTGCCCCGGAATGGATTGCCCCGTTCAATACGGTGATTCGTAAGACCATAGAAACCTGACAACAGTGGATTACGAACGTCGTTTTGGCGGAGTTACCCGTTTATACGGTACCGATGGTGCCCAACGTCTGCGCCTAGCAAATGTCTGCGTTGTCGGCATCGGCGGCGTTGGCTCCTGGGTCGTAGAGGCATTGGCTCGTACAGGAGTCGGGCGAATTGCTACGATTGATCTCGACATGGTGGCCGAATCCAACACCAACCGGCAGATACATGCCATGGACGACGTCTATGGCCAAGCCAAGGTTGAGGCAATGGCAGACAGAATACGAGCCATCAACCCCGACTGTGAAGTAAGTTGTATCGAGGATTTCGTCACACCGGAGAATGTCGCACAACTACTTAACCAAGAATTCTCGGTAGTTATCGACGCGATAGATCAGGTTCGTCCGAAAGCTGCAATGATCGCATACTGCCGGCACAACAAGATTCCCATCGTCGTTGCCGGTGCTGCCGGCGGACAAATCGACCCCACCCAGATTCGCGTAACCGACCTGACTCAGTCCGTACAAGACCCGTTGTTAGCCAAGGTTCGCTCCGTGCTGCGTCGAGAATACAACTTCCCACGTGACGGAAAGAAAAAATTCGGGGTTCCCTGCGTTTTCTCAACCGAGCCGCTGCGCTACCCTTCAAGCAACTCATCGTGCGATGCCCAACGAGGCCCGGCCGGTCTAAACTGTGCCGGTTTCGGCTCCTCAGTATGCGTGACCGCTTCATTCGGCATGGCGGCGACGGCACAGGCCGTCAATTTGATTGCAAGGCCATAGCAGCCCTACCCCTACCTGCGCTCGCACCAGGCAGGGCTGCTACTAGCCAGCTGAGGAATTACTCGCCTACTTGCCAGACAGTGCCATCATCAAGTCGTTGATACGCTTGACGAAACCAGCCGGATCATCGAGTTGGCCGCCTTCGGCCAACGTTGCCTGTTCGAAGAGCAGCGCCGCCCAATCGTCGAAGCGCGCTTCTTCGTACTTCAAACGCTGTACAACGACGTGGTGCGGGTTAATCTCAAGGATCGGCTTGACGTTCGGCGCCGCCTGACCGGCCGCCTTCAACAGACGGGCCAGGTTGCCGGACGGATCGTGCTCGTCGGACACCAGGCAGGACGGCGAATCGGTCAGCCGGTAGGTGACGCGCACATCCTTCACCTTGTCGCCGAGCGAGGTCTTGACCTTTGCCAGCAAGTCCTTGTACTCGTCAGCCGCCTTCTCAGCTTCCTGCTTCTCGGCTTCATCTTCCAGCTTGCCGAGATCGAGGCCGCCCTTGGCGACCGATTGCAGGTGCTTGCCGTCGAACTCGGTCAGGTGACCGACCACCCATTCGTCGACGCGGTCGGAAAGCAGCAGCACTTCGATACCCTTCTTGCGGAAGATTTCGAGGTGCGGGCTGTTCCTGGCGGCATTGAAGGTATCGGCGGTGACGAAGTAGATCTTCTCCTGGCCTTCCTTCATGCGGTCGATGTAGTCGGCCAGCGAGACGGTCTGCTCCGGCGTGTCGTTGTGCGTCGAGGCGAAGCGGAGCAAGCCGGCGATCTTTTCCTTATTGGCGTGGTCTTCGCCGACACCTTCCTTGAGCACCGATCCAAAGGCTTCCCAGAAGGTCGCGTACTTTTCCTTGTCATTCTCGGCCAGATCTTCCAGCATGCCGAGCACCTTGCGCGTACAACCGCTGCGGATACCATCGATATCCTTGCTCTGCTGCAGGATCTCCCGCGAGACGTTGAGCGGCAGGTCGGAAGAGTCGACGACGCCGCGCACGAAGCGCATGTACAGCGGCATCAACTGTTCGGCATCATCCATGATGAAGACGCGGCGAACGTAAAGCTTGATGCCGTGGCGGGCGTTGCGATCCCACAGGTCGAACGGCGCACGGGCCGGAATGTAGAGCAGCTGGGTGTATTCCTGCTTGCCTTCGACGCGTGCATGGGTCCAGGCCAGCGGATCTTCGAAATCATGGGCGACGTGCTTGTAGAACTCCTTGTACTGCTCGTCGGAGATCTCAGACTTGGCACGAACCCACAGCGCATTGGCCTGATTGACCGTTTCGTCTTCGTCGGTGACGACCTGCTCACCCTTTTCCTGGCTCCACTCCTCCTTCTTCATCACGATCGGCAGCGTGATGTGGTCGGAGTATTTGCGGATGATGGACTTCAGCTTCCAGGCGCTAAGGAATTCATCCTCACCTTCGCGTAAGTGCAGCGTGACATCGGTACCACGGTTGGCCTTCTCGATCATCTCGACCGTGTAATCGCCCTCACCGCCGGATTCCCAGCAGACGGCCTGATTGGCTTCGAGACCAGCGCGGCGGGACACCACAGTGACCTTTTCGGCGATGATGAAAGAAGAGTAGAACCCGACGCCGAACTGGCCGATCAGATGCGCGTCCTTGGCTTGGTCGCCAGTCAGCGCCGAAAAGAATTCCTTGGTGCCGGACTTGGCGATGGTGCCGAGATGCTCGACCGCATCATCGCGCGACAAACCGATGCCGTTGTCGGAAATGGTGATCGTGCGAGCGTCTTTATCGAAAGAGATGCGAATCTTCAGATCACCATCGTCACCGTACAGCGCGCTATTGTTCAGCGCCTCGAAACGCAGCTTGTCGCAGGCATCAGAGGCGTTGGAAACCAGTTCGCGCAGGAAGATCTCCTTGTTGCTGTACAAGGAATGAATCATCAGCTGCAGCAATTGCTTTACTTCTGCCTGGAAACCCAGGGTCTCGCGATTTTGCGTGTTGGTCGCAGTAGCGGACTCGGACATGCTTGAAACTCCCAATGAACCAAAAAATGTGTATCAGGAGATGGGGTCTGAGTCAGCGATTTCAAGAGCTGTTTTTTATTTTGTACAAAAGCACAAACCCCCGTTACCTGTTGGTAACGGGGGTTTGAATGGGGAGTCTGGCGTTGACCTACTTTCGCGAGCGAGGTGCTCACTATCATTGGCGCGATGCTGTTTCACGGTCCTGTTCGGGATGGGAAGGGGTGGGA
>CAIXSK010000331.1 GCA_903922075.1 uncultured beta proteobacterium
GCCTGCACCCGGCGCATCGGTTCGGCCCATTCGGGATCGCGCGCCCCATGGGCGAAGAGAATCAGTGCGGTGTTCATGCGGCAACTTTACCGCAAGAGCACCAGCAGCAGCACAAAATTCAGGGCAATCGACGCCGCCGCAACGATCTTCCACATCTGCAAGGGGTTGCGCTGAGCCAGCGGCTGACGGGCAGGCGCCGCAATCGGCCGGGTGGCGCCGCGCTCCAGGGCGAGCAGGAATTCCTCGGCCGTTTCGAAGCGGTCCTTGGCCTCGCGCGCCACCGCCTTGAGCAGGATGTTCTCCAGCCAGCCGGGGATTTCCGGCCGCCAGCGGGTAGGCCGCACAGCCTCCCCGAATTTGGGCGTCTGGAAGGGCTCGATCTCGCCGTAGGGATACTTGCGCGTCAGCAGGTGATAGAGCGCGACGCCGGCCGCGTACAGGTCGTGGCCGGGCAGCGGCACCGGATCGTCGAACAGCTCCGGCGCCATGTAGGACGGCGTGCCGGCCTGGCCGATCGGATCGCCCGGCTTGCGCTCGGCCAGGCTGACCGCTACCCCGAGATCGAGCACGCGCAGCACGCCATCCTGGCCGAGGTGAATGTTGTCGGTCTTGATGTCGCGATGCACGATGTCGAGGCGGTGCAAGGCGCCGACTGCCTTGAGCAGGGCGCATCCCAGGCGCACCACCTCGCCGACCGGAAAGTGCTGGTCGGCATCGAGCCGCGCCTGCAGCGTCGCGCCGGCGTGCCAGGTCATCAGGTAGTAGAGGCAACTGCGGTGCTCGGCCGGGACGATTTGCGGAAAATTCGGCGAAACGACGCGCTTGGCCCGCCACTCCTCCATCAGCAGCGCGGCGCATGCATCCTGGTCGCCTGCCATGCCCGGCTGCAGGGTCTTGAGGACCAGCTGCTGGTCGTTGCGCGGATTGCGCACCCGGTACAGCAAGGTCTCGCGCGAATCGTGCAGGACTTCCTCGACGATCAGCCCGTCGATCTCGTGCCCGGCTTTGAGGCGATGCGGCAACGGCAGGCTGGCCGCGCTTTCCAGGCTATCGCGCAGGCCGGCCGGCGGCAGTTCGAGGACATCGACAATCACCGCCGTCGCGTTGTCGTGGCCGCCGTGGGCCAGCGCCAGGCTGGCCAGCGCGGCAGCGGCGGCCTGCGGCTCCGGATGGTCGAGCAGCACCTGGGTGATCAAGGCATCCGGCAGCACGCCCCAGACGCCATCGGAAACCAGCAGGAAGCGGTCGTCAAGCGCCAGTTCGCCGTCAAAAAAATCCATCAGCACGCGCGGATCAAGACCGATGGCCCGCGACAGCACGTTGTTGAGCTCGGGATGCTCCCAGATGTGATCGACGGTCAGCTGCTGCAGGCGGCCTTCGCTCAGGCGATAGATGCGGCTGTCGCCGATATGCGCCGCATGGAAGCGCCGGCCGCGCAGGACCAGCACCGACAAGGTCGTCGCCATGCCGGAAAGCTCGGCGTTGCGGCTGCCCTCGGCGATCACCCAGCGATTGAGCGCCGTGGTCACCGTCTCGATGGCACGCGGCACGCCCCAGGTATCCGGCGTCGCGAAATAGTCGGAAAGCAGGCCGCGCACCGTGTATTCGGCCGCTTCCCGCCCGCCCTTGTGGCCGCCGATGCCGTCAGCGACGGCGGCGATAATGCCCTTGTTGTCCAGCTCCGCCCCTTCCGGGGTGGCGACGCCGCAGTAATCCTCGTTCCGCTCGCGCGGCCCGGTCAGCGACGAATATCCGACAGCAACCTGTAATGGCATGATTTAGGAACCCAGGATCGAGATATGAGGATCGAGCCGGCGGGCTTTTGCTCGATCCTCGATCCTAACA
>CAIXSK010000332.1 GCA_903922075.1 uncultured beta proteobacterium
CTTGTGCTGGCTGTCGATGCGCTTCTGGCCACCGCCGAGGTAGGCCATCTCACGCTTTTTTTCCAGCTGACGAATGATGTCGTGCATAAAAAACTCCCTAAGTGGATCGGGTAATTTGAAAGATTAATGTTTCAGATAGTCGAGCAGCGCATGGGCCGCAGCAGCGGGCGTCGTCTGCCCCTGTTCGACGGAATGGCTCAGCGTGGACAGGTGCTCCCGAACGCGCGGGTGATGGCGAAAATGCGCGCGCAGGCCGGAATCGATCAGCTGCCACATCCACGACAAGGCCTGGTGCTGGCGCTTCTGCTCGAATTCGCCGGTCGGCTTCAGCGCCGACTGGTATTTCTCGACCTCGGCCCAGAAATCGGCAATGCCTTCCTTGTGCAGTGCCGACAGCGCGATGACCGGCGGCGCCCAGTTCGGCGAGGCAGGGCGCAGCATGTGCAGCGCATTGCGCCACTGGGCACGAACGACGGCGGTCGCCTGCTTGTCGATATCAGCCTTGTTGATGACGACCAGGTCGGCAATCTCGACAATGCCCTTCTTGATTGCCTGCAGGTCGTCGCCGGCATTCGGCAACTGCAGCAGGCAGAACATGTCGACCATGCCAGCCACCGTCGTTTCCGACTGGCCGACGCCAACCGTCTCGACGATGATCACGTCGTAGCCGGAGGCCTCACAGAGCAGCATCGCCTCGCGCGTCTTCTCGGCGACGCCACCCAGCGAACCGGCCGACGGACTCGGGCGAATGAAAGCTTCCTCGCGCTGGCTCAACAACTCCATGCGCGTCTTGTCGCCAAGAATGGAGCCGCCGCTAAGGCTCGACGACGGGTCGATGGCCAGCACCGCCAGCCGGTGGCCGCGCTCGATCAGCCAGACGCCGAGTGCCTCGATGAAGGTCGACTTGCCCGCCCCCGGGACGCCGGAAATGCCGATCCGGATCGCCTTGCCGGTATTCGGCAGCAGGGCGTTCAGCACCTGCTGGGCGCGCTGCTGGTGGTCGTGCCTGGTCGACTCGATCAGCGTAATGGCCTTGGCCAGCGCCCGGCGCTGGCCGGCCAGCACGCCGTCGACCAGCGTTCGGTCAGCTGCCGAAAGCGCATGCGCCAACAAGGTAGCCTCGCCCAGATTCATTGGTCGCTTAGCCGCGCGCCTTGCGGATTTCTTCCAGCACCTTGCGGGCCGAATCCTCGATCCGCGTGCCCGGCCCGAAGATGGCCTTGGCGCCAGCCGCGAACAGGAAGTCGTAATCCTGCGCCGGAATGACGCCGCCAGCAAAGACGATGATGTCGTCGGCGCCCTGATCCTTCAGCGCCTGGACCAGCGTCGGCAGCAGGGTCTTGTGTCCGGCGGCCAGCGACGAGACGCCGATGGCGTGCACGTCGTTTTCGATAGCCTGGCGGGCGGCCTCTTCCGGGGTCTGGAACAGCGGACCCATGTCGATGTCGAAACCGAGGTCGGCGTAGGCGGTGGCGACCACCTTGGCGCCGCGGTCGTGGCCGTCCTGGCCGAGCTTGGCAATCATGATGCGCGGCCGGCGGCCTTCTTCCTCGGCGAATTTGGCGACATCGGCCTTGATCGCTTCCCAGCTTTCCTGACCTTCCACGACACCTCCGTAAACCCCTGAAATGGTCTGGTTGTTGGCGCGGAAACGGCCGAAGACCTTTTCCAGCGCATCCGATACTTCACCGACCGTGGCGCGCAGGCGCATGGCCTTGACGGTCAGGTCGAGCAGATTGCCATCGCCGGTTTCAGCGGCCTTGGTCAGCGCCTCCAAAGCGGCATTTACCGCGGCGCTGTCGCGGCTGGCGCGAATGTTCTTCAGGCGGGCGATCTGCGAATCACGCACGGCATGGTTGTCGATATCGAGGATGTCGATCGCGTCTTCCTTGGCCAGCTTGTACTTGTTGACGCCGACGATCACGTCCTTGCCCGAGTCGATGCGCGCCTGCTTGTCGGCCGCACAGGTTTCGACCTGCATCTTGGCCCAGCCCGATTCGACGGCCTTGGTCATGCCGCCCATCGCCTCGATTTCCTGGATGATGCCCCAGGCCTTGTCGGCCATGTCCTGGGTCAGCTTTTCCATCATGTAGGAGCCGGCCCACGGATCGACGACATTGGTGATGTGGGTTTCTTCCTGAATGATCAGCTGCGTATTGCGAGCGATACGCGACGAGAACTCGGTCGGCAGCGCAATGGCTTCGTCGAGTGCGTTGGTATGCAGCGACTGGGTGCCGCCAAAAACCGCAGCCATCGCCTCAATGGTGGTGCGCACAACGTTGTTATACGGGTCCTGCTCGGTCAGTGACCAACCCGAAGTCTGGCTGTGCGTGCGCAGCATTTTCGACTTGGCGGTCTTGGCGTTGAAACCAGTCATGATGCGGTCCCACAACAAGCGGCCAGCGCGCATCTTGGCGATTTCGAGGTAGAAATTCATGCCCACCGCCCAGAAGAAGGACAAGCGGCCAGCAAAGGTATCGACATCCATGCCGGAAGCGACGCCGGTGCGCACATATTCCCTGCCGTCGGCGAGCGTGAAGGCGAGTTCGATCGCCTGATTGGCACCGGCTTCCTGAATGTGATAACCGGAAATCGAGATCGAGTTGTACTTCGGCATGTGCTGTGCCGTATAACCAAAAATGTCGGCGATAATTTTCATCGACGGCTTGGGCGGATAGATATAGGTATTCCGCACCATGAATTCCTTGAGAATGTCGTTCTGGATGGTGCCGGACAACTGGTCCTGCGGCACGCCCTGCTCTTCGGCGGCGACGATGTAGCCAGCGAGGATCGGCAGTACGGCGCCGTTCATCGTCATCGAGACCGAGACCTTGTCGAGCGGAATCTGGTCGAACAAAATTTTCATGTCCTCGACCGAGTCGATCGCCACACCGGCCTTGCCGACGTCACCCGTCACACGGGCGTTGTCGGAGTCGTAACCACGGTGCGATGCCAGGTCGAAAGCGACCGAAACACCCTGGCCGCCGGTGGGCAGGGCGTGTCGGTGGCGTTTGACCTGGCCACGCACCGCGGCTATGACTCCGACC
>CAIXSK010000333.1 GCA_903922075.1 uncultured beta proteobacterium
GGCGGCAACTTGCCAGCCGGACAGGTAGATCGCCTTGATGCCGGCCTTGGCTTGCTGAACGGCTTGACCGCCGGTCAGGGCGCCCAGGCAGTTGACGTAGGGGGTGTTGTTGACCAGATCCCACAGCTTTTCGGCGCCACGGCGGGCCAGGGTGTGCTCGACCTGGAAAGAACCGCGCAGACGGACGACGTCAGCAGCGGAGTAACCGCGCTTGATGCCTTTCCAGCGGGGGTTTTCAGCCCAGTCTTTTTCGAGGGCGGCGATTTGCTGTTCGCGAGTGCTCATGTGAATTCCTCAGGAGATGTGGTTTGGGGATAACGGCGTTGCACCGGATGCTCAGGGTGCAGCGTCGATGGGAGAAAGTATAGAGGCTTTTTTGCGGGGCAGCAATAGTCTTATATAAGACATAAGACGATATTTTTTATATTTTAAACAATGTGTTGCGAATAAATTTTCACGATATGAAATTTTATTCGCAGTGGTGAAATGCGATGCAGCATTATGCCGGTTCCGATGGCATATGAGTGGGGGGCGAAGACGGGAGTTTTCCGACTTGACGGCAGGGAAGAAGGGGTATTGAATTCAGCGAATTTTGTATTTTTTGGCGGCAAAAATGGAAATATTGAAACGCTTATACGATTGGAACGAGCGGACTTTCTGGAACTCGTTGACCAAGAAACTGATGAGTTTCTTGCTGCTCTTCTTCGTCGATCTGGCTTATCTCTGGGTCTATTTTCAGCAGAAGCGCATGGTGGCCGAGGAAATGGGCAAGGCGGGCGTCAGTGCCGAAGCCCTGCAGCGCGTGTCGGAGAGCATGGATCACGGTCTGGCGCTGATGATCGGACTGACTGTTGTAGCGCTCTGCTGGAATCTGTTGCAGATTCTCTACATCCGCTATCTGATCCTGCGTCCGATCCGCATGATCGCCACGATCTTCGACGAAATCGGGCGCGGCGAGGGCGATTTCTCGCGCAACCTGCCGACCATCACCCACGACGAACTGCGCACCCTGGCCGAAGCCTACAACCGCTTCGCCGACAAGATGCGGGAAATCATCAGCGAAGTTCGCAAGATGAGCGTCAACATCGCCCGCGAGGCGGTGGTCGTCAAGAAGACCGTCTCCTCGACGGCGGTTCGGGCCAGCCGGCAGGGCGAAATCGCCAACGTGGTGTTTGGTTCGAGCGGCGAGGCGATCCAGGCGATTCAGGAGGTGTCGAATTCGACCGAGCTGATTTCACATTCAACCGACGCCAATCTGGCGACGGCGCGGGCATCGTTGAACGAGATGCATGAAATTGTCAGCAAGGTGCACCTGGTCAGCGACAAGCTGACGACCTTCAACGAAACCGTCGATCATCTCGCCCAACGCTCTGACAGCATCCGGAAAATCGCCGGGCTGATCAAGGATATTGCCGACCAGACCAACCTGCTGGCCCTCAACGCGGCGATCGAGGCGGCGCGGGCCGGTGAAATGGGGCGCGGGTTCGCGGTGGTCGCCGACGAAGTGCGCAAGCTGGCCGAGCGGGTCAATGTCGCGACGCAGGAGATCAACGACAACATCGGCAGCATGATTTCCCTGGTCCGCGAAACGCAGAACGAAAATGAGGTCATCAACCACGACATCCAGCAGACGCGCCAGGTCGTCGAGCGCTCGTCGGGTGAGTTCCAGCGCATGGTCGGCGATTTTGAGCGCACCGGCGACCAGCTGACCCAGATTGCCGCCGCCATGGAGCAATTGACGGCGACCAACGGGCAGGTCCATGAAGCGGTGGCGCAGGTCCACGGACTGTCGCTGGAAGTCACCGGCAGCATGAAATCGTCCGAGCAGTCCACGCAGACCCTGAGCCAGGCGACCGAAAGCGTCCAGGAGCTCGTCTCGCGGTTCAAGATCGGCCGCGGTTCCTTCGATTTTAACGTGGACGAAGCCCGCCACTTCCGCGATGCGATCCAGCAGTGCCTGGCCGAACTGGCCAAATCGGGCGTCGATATCTGGGACCAGAACTACCGTCCACAGTCCGGCACCAATCCCCAGAAATACGAGGTCAGCTATTGCAGTGCCTTCGAGCAGAGCGTCCAGCCAATTCTGGAGCACGCCCTATCGGCACTCAAGGGCGGGGTCTACACCCTGATCATCGACGTCCATGGTTACGGCGCCATCCACAACCGCAAATACTCGAATCCGCTGACCGGCAACTACGAGAAGGACCTGGTTGGCAACCGCACCCGGCGCATCTGGGACGACGTCACCGGTCAGCGCGGCGCCAAGAACACGCTGCCGCTGCTGGTCCAGACCTATGCCCGCGATACCGGCGAAATCCTCTCGGAAATCAACATGCCGCTGATCGTCGGTGGCCGCCATTGGGGCGCTATCCGGGTCGGCTGCGACAGCGCGGTGCTGCTCGAAGGCTGAGGCCGCGGCCGACCGTGAATGCTACGGTCGGCGCCAAAAAATGCCCAAAACCGGGATTTTCATCCCGGTTTTTTATTGCTGAACCAGCGGCTTGGTCGACACCAGCACGCCATCCTCGTCGGCGTACAGCCATTCACCCGGGTTGAAGGTGACGCCGCCGAAGGTGACCGCCACATTCTTGTCGCCGACGCCTTTCTTCAGCGTCTTCTGCGGGTGGGTATTGAGTGCCCGCACACCGATATCGATGCCATTGATGTCGCCCGAGTCGCGGATGCAGCCATAGACCACAACGCCGGCCCAGCCATTCTTGGCAGCCAGAATGGCCAGTTGGTCGCCGACCAGCGCGCAGCGCAGCGAACCGCCGCCGTCAATGACCAGCACCTTGCCCTGGCCATCCTCGGCGAAAGCTTCGCGAACCAGCGAGTTGTCCTCAAAAATCTTCAGCGTGACGATCTGACCGGAAAAGCTGGTCCGGCCGCCGTAACGCTGGAACATCGGGGCAACGACGCGGACGGTCTTGCCCAGTTCGGATTCGAATTCATCGCACAGATCAGGGGTCTTGAAGCTCATGGAAAGGTCCTCGAAATAAAAAAACCGTGCAATGGTGCACGGCTTTCGGGGTGGATGGCAATCGTTCAGACGACGGCTTCGGCTTTTTCTTCCTCGAAATCGAGTCTGATCTTGCCCTCCTTGTCGAGGTCGACCGTAACCTTTCCGCCGCTGGCCAGCTTGCCGAACAGCAGTTCGTCGGCCAGCGCCGAGCGGATGGTGTCCTGGATCAGGCGGGCCATCGGGCGGGCGCCCATCAGCGGGTCGAAACCCTTCTTGGCCAGCATTTCCTTGACTGCCTCGCTAAAGTGCGCCTCGACCTTTTTCTCGTGCAACTGCTCTTCCAGCTGGATCAGGAACTTGTCGACGACGCGCAGGATGATCTCGTGATCGAGCGGTGCGAAGGAAATCGTCGCATCCAGGCGGTTGCGGAACTCCGGCGTGAACAACCGCTTGATCTCGGCCATTTCGTCACCCATCTGCTTGGACGACGTGAAGCCCATCGAGGATTTCTGCAGGTCGGCGGCGCCGGCGTTGGTAGTCATGATGATCACCACGTTGCGGAAATCGGCCTTGCGTCCGTTGTTGTCGGTCAGCGTGCCATGGTCCATCACCTGCAGCAGAATGTTGAAGATATCCGGATGCGCCTTCTCGATTTCGTCCAGCAGCAGCACGCAGTACGGCTTCTTGGTGATCGCCTCGGTCAGCAGGCCGCCCTGGTCGAAACCGACGTAGCCCGGCGGGGCGCCGATCAGCCGCGAGACGGCATGGCGTTCCATGTATTCCGACATGTCGAAGCGCTGCAACTCGACGCCGAGGCAATAGGCCAGCTGTTTGGCCACTTCGGTCTTGCCGACCCCGGTCGGACCAGAGAACAGGAAGGAGCCAATCGGCTTGCCCGGATTGCCGAGGCCGGAACGGGCCATCTTGATCGCCTGGGTCAGGGCGTCGATCGCCTTGTCCTGGCCGAAGACGGTCGCCTTCAGGTCGCGGTCGAGGTTTTTCAGTGCACCGCGGTCATCGAGCGAAACATGCTGCGACGGGACGCGGGCAATCTTGGCGACGATCTCCTCGATGTCGGTCTTGTTGATCACCTTCTTCTGCTTCGACTTGGGCAGGATGCGCTGGGCGGCACCGGCTTCGTCGATGACGTCGATCGCCTTGTCGGGCAGATGGCGGTCGGTGATATAGCGAGCCGACAGTTCGGCTGCCGACGAAATCGCCGTCGCCGAGTACTTGATGCCGTGATGCGCCTCGAAGCGCGCCTTCAAGCCCTTGAGAATTTCCACGGTTTCGGCCACCGACGGCTCGTTGACGTCGATTTTCTGGAAGCGGCGGGACAGCGCGCTGTCCTTCTCGAAAATACCGCGGAATTCTGTGTAGGTCGTCGCGCCGATGCATTTTAGTTGCCCGGACGACAGCGCCGGCTTCAACAGGTTGGAGGCGTCCAGCGTGCCGCCGGATGCCGAGCCGGCACCGATCAGTGTGTGGATCTCGTCGATGAACAGGATGGCGTGCGGATTGTCCTGCAGCGCCTTGAGCACGCCCTTCAGGCGTTGCTCAAAATCGCCGCGATACTTGGTGCCAGCCAGCAGGGAACCCATGTCCAGCGAATAGACATTGGCCTTGGCCAGGATTTCCGGCACTTCACCCTCGACCACCTTGCGGGCCAGGCCTTCGGCGATCGCCGTCTTGCCGACGCCGGCCTCACCGACCAGCAAGGGATTGTTCTTGCGCCGCCGGCACAGCGTCTGGATGACGCGCTCCAGTTCCTTGTCGCGGCCGATCAGCGGATCGATCTTGCCCTGCAGCGCCAGGGCGTTGAGGTTGATCGTGTATTGCTCCAGAGGGCCGGCCTCGGCCTTTTCGCCTTCGGTCTCGACTTCACCTTCCGGCGCGGCCTTCTGCGGTTGCGGCACCTTGCTGATGCCGTGCGAAATGTAATTGACCACGTCCAGCCGGGTAATGCCCTGCTTCTGCAGGAAATAGACGGCGTGCGAATCCTTTTCACCGTAGATGGCGACCAGCACGTTGGCGCCGTTCACTTCCTTCTTGCCGGAAGACTGCACGTGCAGGATGGCGCGCTGGATGACGCGCTGGAAGCCGAGGGTGGGCTGGGTGTCGATGTCGTCCTCGCCGGAAACGGTCGGCGTGTGCTCGTCGATGAAATTGGACAAATCCTTGCGCAGCGTGTCGGTTTTTGCCCCACAGGCGCGCAGCGCCTCGGCGGCGGAGGGGTTATCGATCAGCGCCAGCAGGAGGTGTTCGACGGTAATGAACTCGTGGCGTTTTTGACGCGCCTCGACGAAGGCCATGTGCAGGCTGACTTCGAGTTCCTGGGCAATCATCAGTTTTCCTCCATGATGCAGGCTAGCGGGTGTTGATGCTGACGAGCGAATGCAATGACC
>CAIXSK010000334.1 GCA_903922075.1 uncultured beta proteobacterium
AATGAAAAAACCAGGACCGCGATCAAGGCTTCAAGCAGGGCAACGCCGGTTTGGGCCTTGGGCGCGTGGCAGGAGCGGCGGCTTATACGTCGCATGGTGGTGGTGGAAGGCATTTTCTGGGGTCCAATGAGTCGGTGACTGCACGATCACACATGCGAATCGCTCCGCCAGGGGGGATACATATCCGGAGGTCGCGGCTTATGCTTGCATCCACGCTGGGATTGTCGATATCTATTACGTTCAGTACGGGCGTCGCATCGGCATTACTGCCAGCGACTCGTCCCAACGAGGAAAAGGTGACAGTTCGTGCGTCGGCGGGGTTTGTCACAAGCGTCGCGTTGCGTGAGCCTTCGCCGGCTGGCGCTGATTGCAGTATGGCGCCCGTGTTGCGCTCAACGATTTGCCAGCCGGTTTCACCAGTGCCACCGTTGCCAGTCAGGGTGAATTCGATAGGGGTGCTACGCCGTATGGCTTCTGCCCGGGCGCTTTGCATTCCGCTGGCAATTGATTCGGCGGCCGTCCGAATCTGGGTGTTCTGTATCCATTCGTTGAAACTGGGTATGCCGACGGCAGCCAGGATCGCAACAATTGCAACGACGACCATCATTTCGATGAGGGATAGCCCCTGTAGCCTGCGACGCGAGGTCATGACTAGCAACCGCTTTTCCGAGTGACCCAGCAGTCACCATCAGACCAGCCGGGTTCGGAGATTACGCTTTTGCGGTTGTTCGCCTGATCAACCGTAAAGGTGAAGTTCGCCATCGGGCCAACACCCGCTGCTTGAATCGTGTAATTGTTGGCATCTTGTGTCGTGCAGGAGAAGGTGAAGTTGGAAGAGGTGACAGCCGTAGTGCAGTCAAGACCAACGTAGGTTCGGGTATTGTCGAAATTCGTTTCCAGTCGCGAGCGTATGGCCGACAATCCGGATGTGGCATCCGGAATCCGGCTCACCAGGACGTAGTCTCGATAGGCAGGGAGTGCGATGGAGGCAAGAATGCCGAGAATCGCAACCACCACCAATATTTCGATTAACGTAAACCCTTGAGACAAAATGGGTTGTTTGGTGAAGGGTGTGGCTTTCATGGAGTCTCCTTTATTCATGGCTCTATAGTAGTGTCTTGATTGTCCAAGAGCATGCGATCCGGATTGTCGGTTGGTTTTCAATGACGAACGGTCAGATTAGTGGTGTTCTGAAATTACTGGCTTCTGTTCTTTTTTTTTGAATGGTGTGCTAGACTTGTCGTTTCTGGTTTTTACTTTTGGATTTACTTTCATGGCCAATAGCGCACAAGCCCGCAAGCGCGCCCGTCAAGCTGACAAGCAGCGCTCCCACAACGCCAGCCTGCGTTCGACCCTGCGTACCGCGATCAAGCGCGTGCGTCAGGCGATCGAAGCTGGTGACAAAGCCGCCGCTCAGGGTGTTTTCCAGCAGTCCGTCGCAGTGCTTGACCGCATTGCCGACAAGAAGATTGTTCACAAGAACAAGACTTCCCGTACCAAGAGCCGTCTGTCCGCTCAGATCAAGGCGCTTGCTGCTGCCTGATCGAGTTTGACGCTCAACAAAAAGGCGCCTGCGGGCGCCTTTTTGTTTGCTGTGTGTCTGATTATTTCTTGCCGTCGATCGAGCAGACGCCGTCGACGATCTGCAGGTCGTTGTCCTGGGCGAAGTTGAGCATGAAGCGGTAGGCCATCGGCTCGATTTCACCGAGGCGGCCATCGACGAAGACGGCTTTTTCGCCGTTGTAGTCGCCGGGGCCGACGTAGGGAGAGTATTTCATCTTGCGTTCGGCGCCGAAGGCGGACATGACGCCACAGAGGCGTTCGGCCCAATCGCTGGGGCGGAATTTTCTTCCCTCTCGGGTCAGGCCAACAATGATGAATGTGGTCGATTCTGGGGTTGTCATTGTTCTACTCTGCGTTTGCGGGCGATGCGACCTTGTGTGCCGGCATTCTAGCAGAAGCCTGCGCCGTATCCATAATTATGGCTTACCGGCGCGACTCGTTTTTCCAAATGCTACGGTCGGTGGCAAAAAACGGCCAAAATCATAGATCGCCACGTTCGGTGAGTTCGTGCAGCAGTTGTTTGTAGTCGTGCGCGCCCGGACTTGAAATATTGTGCCGGAAGACGTCGCGATTGAGCGATGGGCTTTCGGCAACGGCGACGTTTTCCGAAATCACCGCATCGAGAACGTCGTCACCGTAACGTTCGCGCAGTTTGGTGCGGATGTCGTCGCTCATCCGGCGTCGGCGGTCGAAACGGGTGAGCAGGTAGCGGCGCTCGACGCGGCGCTTGAGTACCGGTTCGAGCACTTTCAGCGTCCGGGTGATGTGGTCGGCGGCTTGCAGCGACAGGTAATCGGTCGATACAGGGATGACCAGGCAGTCGCAGGCGAAGATGGCGTTCAGGGCCAGTACGCCGATATAGGGGCAGCAGTCGATGATGCAGGGACGGCGGTATTCGGTGGCTTCCAGTTGTTCCAGGCCGAGGCGCAGCTTGTTGAGGACGGCGGGTCCCTTGCCGAAGATGGAGTCGACCTTGATCAGTTGCTGGTGGGCGGGAATCAGTTGCCCGACGTGCTCCCATGGTACTTCGAGGTCATTCAGCGCGCAGTTGTCCTGAAAGAAGGCGAACAGGCTACGGCTGGCTTCGGTGGGCGTTGTTCCGTGGATGCTGGAAAGGTGACCCTGGGGGTCTAGATCGATCAGCAGCGGCGGCCTTTCGGCGCGACTCAGGGCAGCCCCGAGATTGAGGGCTGTCGTCGTTTTGCCGACGCCGCCCTTCTGGTTGAATATGGCGATGCGCATGGTTCTGTCTTCTATACAAGGTGC
>CAIXSK010000335.1 GCA_903922075.1 uncultured beta proteobacterium
GTCGTCGCTAAGATCATCGAGTAATTCGTAGCTTTTGTAATCAGGGCGCTTCGGGCAACCGAGGCGCTTTGATGTTTCTGCAGCAGGGGTGTAGCTCAATTGGTAGAGCAACGGTTTCCAAAACCGTAGGTCGGGGGTACGATTCCCTCCGCCCCTGCCACTCTCTTTAAAGATCGCGAAATTCATGGCTGACAAGATCAAGTTTGCGCTGGCGCTGGTTATTCTGGCAGCTGGCGTGGCTGGCTTCTACCTGCTCTCCGAGCAGGCAATGATTTTGCGCGTCCTGGCGGTCCTCGTTGGGTTGGCGCTGGCAGTTGCCGTGGCTTGGAAAACCGAGCCGGGGCAGCGCTTCTTCATGTTTGCCAACGAGGCAGTTATCGAGGCCAAGAAAGTTGTCTGGCCGAGCCGCAAGGAAACCATGCAGACGACCGGGGCGGTTTTCGCCTTCGTCG
The DNA here is from genome assembly GCA_903922075.1 of uncultured beta proteobacterium. Classification (GTDB taxonomy): domain Bacteria; phylum Pseudomonadota; class Gammaproteobacteria; order Burkholderiales; family Rhodocyclaceae; genus Azonexus. The sequence continues at coordinate 453 of CAIXSK010000335.1, forward strand.
TGGTCATGGCGATCTTCCTGTATCTCACTGACAAGAGCCTGGAATGGGTGCTTTATGACCTGGTCTTGGGCTGGAAGAAATCATGAGTAAACGCTGGTACGTTGTTCACGCTTACTCCGGCTTCGAAAAGAGCGTCATGCGCGCTATTTTGGAGCGCATCGAGCGTCTTGGCATGCAGGAAAAATTCGGCCGGATTCTCGTTCCGGTTGAAGAGGTCGTGGAAATGAAGAATGGCCAAAAGGCCATTTCGGAACGCAAGTTCTTTCCCGGCTATGTGCTGTGCGAAATGGAAATGGATGACGATTCCTGGCACCTGGTGAAAAACACCCCCAAGGTGACGGGATTTGTCGGTGGCACCGCCACCAAGCCCACCCCGATTTCCGAAAAGGAAGTCGAGAAGATCATGCAGCAGATGCAGGAAGGTGTTGAAAAGCCCCGTCCGAAGGTGCTGTTTGACGTGGGTGAAGTCGTTCGTGTCAAGGAAGGTCCGTTCACTGACTTCCATGGCGCGGTCGAAGACGTCAATTATGAAAAGAATCGTATCCGCGTGTCGGTGACCATTTTTGGTCGGGCGACGCCGGTCGAGCTGGAATTCGGTCAGGTCGAAAAAGCCTGATCGCGGTAACAGGGCAAGCCGAAAGCCCTTTGTTTCGGCAAGAGGAGCGCCGGTAACGGATTCATTCCGTGAAAGCGCGCTACCACTCATCAATTAGGAGCAATTATGGCCAAGAAAATTATTGGTTATATCAAGCTGCAAGTGCCGGCTGGCAAGGCGAATCCGTCGCCCCCGATCGGCCCGGCACTGGGTCAGCGCGGTCTGAACATCATGGAATTCTGTAAGGCCTTCAACGCTCAGACGCAAGGCGTCGAGCCGGGTCTGCCGATTCCTGTCGTCATTACCGCTTTCGCCGACAAGTCCTTCACCTTCGTGATGAAGACGCCGCCGGCCACCATCCTGATCAAGAAGGCTGCCGGCATCAAGTCCGGTTCGGCCAAGCCGCATACCGACAAGGTTGGCAAGATCACCCGTGCCCAGGCTGAAGAAATCGCCAAGACCAAGATGCCCGATCTGACCGCTGCCGACATGGAAGCCGCCATTCGCACCATCGCTGGTTCCGCCCGTTCCATGGGCATTACGGTAGAGGGTCTGTAATCATGGCTAAACTTACCAAGAAGCAAAAAGCCGTGCAGGGCAAAGTCGTCGCGATGAAGCTCTATCCGGTTCAGGAAGCGCTGACGCTGGCCAAGGAAACCGCCACCGCCAAGTTCGACGAGTCGATCGACGTCGCCGTCAA
>CAIXSK010000336.1 GCA_903922075.1 uncultured beta proteobacterium
GCCTGCACACCGCCGAACCGCTGTCCGAAGCCGCCCGCCGCTACATCAACCGCCTCTCCGACCTGCTCTTCATCCTTGGCCGCGCCCTCAACCGCGCCGGCGGCCGCGGCGACGTGCTGTGGCAAAAAGGCAAGAACGCCGCCTGAAGCCAGTGCCAAACACTTGATCGCGACGCTGCGCTGACGCGATAATTTTTGCCTGCATCGAGGCCATCATCTTGTACCGCGTCGTCACCAAATACCGCAACGGCACCGAACGCCCCATCGTCGAGCGCGGCCCCTGGCACACCTCGCTCAAGACCGCCGACTACTGGGCCGACCTGCTGCGCGGCCAGGGATACGACACCAGCGTTGAAAGCGACAACGGCTTGATCCACGGTAGCGGCGGCGGGACCAGCGACAACAGCGACCTGGCTGATGCCCTGGCCGGCATGGCGTAGTCGCGCGGCTATTTGTACTTCGCGCGCAACTCCGCGAGTGCTTCGTCAGCAAAGCTCGGCGAATTCTGCTCACGATCGAATTCTTCAGCCCGCCTCTCAGCTTCGACGAGCCAAGACTGAGCCACATCTTCCGGCCGATCGACCGTAAGCCACAGGAGTTCCGCCAAATCAGCCCTCTGGTCTTTATTGAGCCTCAGTGCAGCGGCAAGGATCTGCTCGTAGGTCATGGCCAACCTCCCAGCGACAAATAGAAAGGCCCGGCGGGTTTCCCCGCCGGGCCGGATTCGGTCGTCACCCGAAGATGACACCTTATTGTAGCAACGGCTCTCACCCCGGAAAGCTACATGGCGTTATTCTACGCACTTTGAATAACAAACCGCAAATCATGGGTGCAACATATACCATCGGGTTGGACATCGGCATCGCCTCGGTTGGCTGGTGCGTTCTCGGTGCAACTCACATCATCGACTTGGGGGTCAGAGCGTTCGACAAGGCCGAAACCGCCAAGGAAGGCGAATCGCTGAATCTTGCCCGGCGCAGTGCGCGCCTGATGCGCCGCCGCCTGTTCCGCCGGGCGTGGCGATTGAAGAAGCTGACTCGCCTGTTGAAACGCGAAGGCCTCATCGCCGACGCAAAACTGTTCAAGCCCGAACAGCCTTTCGCTACCTCGCTCTGGCAAATGCGCGTCGATGGCCTCGACCGCCGTCTGAGCAACGAGGAATGGGCGCGCGTCATTTATCACCTCTGCAAGCACCGGGGTTTTCACTGGATCAGCCGCGCCGAAGCCAAGCAGGCCGAAGGCGACAGCAAGAGCGAAGGCGGCAAGGTCAAGCAGGGGCTGGCCGGAACGGCCAGGCTGATGGACGAAAAGGGCTATCGCAGCGCGGCCGAAATGGTATTGGCCGAATTTCCGGATGCCCAGCGCAACAAGCAGGGCGAATATCGCAAGGCGCTGTCGCGGGAACTGCTAGCGAAGGAACTGGCCCTGCTGTTCGCCAAGCAAAGGAAATTCGGCAATCCACACACCTCAAGCGAACTGGAATTGGCCATCCTCGGCAACGGCGACCAAAAGAGCGGTTTGTTCTGGCAGCAAAAACCGGCCCTGGCCGGCGCCGATCTGCTCAAGATGCTCGGCACCTGCACTTTCGAAAAAGGCGAATACCGCGCACCAAAAGCCAGCTTCACCGCCGAACGCCATGTCTGGCTGACCCGCCTGAACAATCTTCGCATCGTTACCGACGGCGCTACCCGCCAACTGACTGAGCAGGAGCGGTTGCTGGCCCTGCCCCTGCCGTACCGGCAAGCCGGCGACCTGACCTACAAACAGCTAGGCGCGGCACTCACCCAAGCCGGACTACTGGAAGCCGGCAGTTTCAAATTCATCGGCCTCGCCTACCCGACCGAAGCGCAAAAAGCCGAAGGCAAGGCCAAAGATCCGGAATCGGCCACGCTGGTCAAAATTCCGGCCTGGCATGAACTGCGGAAAACGCTCACCAACAACGGGGTTGGCCTCGACGACGAGTGGAAAAAGCTGTCGGGAGACGCGCTCTGTGGTCAACCGGAAATATTCGACAAAATTGCCTGGGTGCTGAGCGTTTACAAGGACGACGACGAAGTCCGCGCCGAACTCGCCAAGCTGGCCCTGCCCAACCCGCAGGCCATGACCGAAGCCCTGCTCAACATCCGTTTCGACAAATTCCACGCCCTGTCGCTCAAGGCTTTGCGCGCCATCGTGCCGCACATGGAACAAGGCCTGCGCTACGACGAGGCCTGCGTTCAGGCCGGCTACCATCACAGTCAATTGCACAAGGTCGGTGAAGGCGAACACAAGTACCTGCCGCCGCTCTACGACGGCCGGGACAGCGATGGTCGGATGATCTTCGCTGAGGATGCCGACATTCCGCGCAATCCCGTCGTTCTGCGTTCGCTCAACCAAGCACGCAAGGTGGTCAACGCCATCATCCGCCGCTATGGCTCGCCGTCGGCGGTGCATATCGAGATGGCCCGCGACCTGTCCCGACCATTCGATGAGCGCAACAAGATCAAGAAGGAACAGGACGAATACCAGGCCAGGAATCAGCGCGACCGCGAGCAATTCATCGAGTTGTTCGGCCACCCGCCGAAAGGTCTTGAGTTCGAAAAATGGCGCCTGTACCGGGAACAGAACGGCCAGTGCGCCTACAGCCAAAGGCCGCTTGCCGCGTCCGGTAATGTCGCCGAAATATTTCTCGACGGGTCCACGGAAATCGACCACGCCCTGCCCTATTCGCGCAGTTTCGACGACAGCAAGAACAACAAGGTTCTGGTCCTGACCCGCGAAAACCGCGACAAGTGCAACCGCACCCCCTACGAATATCTGGGCGGAGCCGAGAACAGCGAGCGTTGGCAGCGCTTCGTCTCCTTCGTCGAATCGAACAAAGCCTACCGGCTGGCCAAGCGCACCCGGCTGCTGCGCAAGGATTTCGGCGCCAAGGAATCCGAGGAATTCCGCGAACGCAACCTGAACGACACCCGCTACGTTTGCCGCTTCTTCAAGAACTACGTCGAACAGCACCTGAAGCTCGCCGAAGGCAGCGCCTCCAAACGCTGCGTCGTCGTCAGCGGTCAACTGACCAACTTCCTGCGCGCCCGCTGGGGGCTACTCAAGGTGCGTTCCGACAGCGACCGCCACCACGCCCTCGACGCCGCCGTAGTCGCCGCATGCAGCCACAGCATGGTCCAGCGCCTGTCCAATTACTCGCGTACCCGCGAACTGGAACAGGCACGCGATGGCTTCGTCGATATCGAAACCGGCGAGATCGTCAATCCGGCCATGCACCAGCAACTGCGCGAACACTTCCCCGACCCGTGGCCCTACTTCCGGCACGAACTCGAAGCCCGCCTGAAAATCGATTCGCCGGAGTTGCTGCGCGAAGAAATGGCGCGACTCGGTAGCTACACGGAGGAAGAACTCGCGGCATTGAAACCGCTGTTCGTTTCCCGCGCGCCGCAGCGCCGCAACGGCGGAGCAGCGCACAAGGACACCATCTACGGCCAACCGGAAAAATTGAAGAAAAACGGTAGCGTTACGCAGAAGGTTGCGCTCACCAGCCTGACGCTGAAAGACATCGACTTGCTCGCCGACCCGCACCGCAACGCCAAACTCTACGGCGCCATTCGCGAACGTCTGGAAGCCCACGGCGGCAAGGGCGACAAGGCTTTTCCGACAACGAACCCGCTACGCAAGCCGGACAAGGAAGGCAATCCGAGCGGCCCCATCGTGCGCACGGTGACCAAGGTCATCGACAAGCTCTCCGGCATCCCGGTGCGCGGCGGCATAGCCAAGAACGACACCATGCTGCGGGTGGATGTTTTCACCAAGGGCGGCAAGTTTCATCTGGTGCCGGTTTATGTGCATCACCGGGTGACTGGATTGCCGGATCGGGCGATTGTGCAGTCAAAAGACGAAGAGGAATGGACGCTGATCGATGGCAGCTTTGACTGGTGTTTCTCGCTGTATCCAAACGACCTGGTTCAGGTAAAGCTGAAAGGCGAGTGTTATCAGGGTTATTACGCAGGCAGTGACCGCGCAACAGGCGCTATCGGATTGTGGGCTCATGATCGCAATGCGAATGTCGGCAAGGATGGGCTAATGCGAATTGGTGTAAAAACCGCTTCGTCTGTCGAGAAATTCCACGTCGACACCCTCGGCAACATCTACCCCGCTCCACCGGAGAAACGTCGTGGGCTGGCGTAGCGTGATGATTTCCCGGCCAGCCAAACTGCGTCGGGAACATTTCTCCCTGGCCATTGAGCAGGAACAAACAGCCTTCGTGCCGTTCGAGGACATTGCCATCATTGTCCTCAACCACCGCGAAATCCAGCTCACCCACCCGGTTCTCTCCGCATGTGCCGACTACGGCATCGGCCTTTACGCCACCGGCGACAACCATCAACCCAACGGCGTCTTCCTGCCGTTTCTCGCCCATTCCCGCACCACGCGCCTGATGCGCAAACAGATGGACATTCCCCGTCCGCTGACCAAGCAAGCCTGGGCCAACATCGTCCGGCGCAAGATCGAAAATCAGACGGCCGTCCTTCGTTTTTGCGCAAAAAATGGCGTCGACCGTATGGTTTCCTATGCCCGACGTGTGCGCTCGGGCGACGCGGAAAACCTCGAAGGTCAAGCTGCCGCCTTTTACTTCACACAACTTTTCGGCCAGGGCTTTTATCGCGCCGAAGAACGCTGGGCCAATGCCGCCCTCGACTACGGCTATGCCGTTCTGCGCGGCGCCATCGCCCGAGGGCTAGTCGCCCACGGCATGCACCCGCCCATCGGCCTCTTCCACGCCAGCGAACAAAACGCCTTCAATCTGGCCGACGACCTGATCGAACCCTTCCGCCCCCTGGTCGACCTGCATGTTGCCAAACACCCGGCCACCACCGAAGGCGATCTCGCCCCGCAGGACAAAGCCGCGTTGGTCGCCTTGCTCAATGTCGATGTCGGTATGCCACAAGGCAAGATGTCAGCGCTTTCCGCGATCGAATACGCCGTCGAAAGCCTCGCCCGGCTATTCGAGCAGGGCGACAGCGAGTTGGAGCTACCCACCTTGATCGGCTTGCATGCCCACAGGCTGGAATGCTGAGGCATGGGACTGGAGACACGACGCTTCATGCGACTCATCGTCTTCTTCGACCTGCCCATGGTCACCAAAACCGAGAAGCGCGCCTACGTTCAATTCCGCCGTTTCCTGCTCAATGACGGCTATGACATGATCCAGTGGTCGGTCTATGCCCGACTGCTGAACGGCAACGACGACCACGAAAAACACCTGAAACGCTTGGTCGACAGCCTCCCCCCGGCCGGCTCCATTCGCTGCATGACCGTCACGGAAAAGCAGTTCGCCGGCATTCGCCTCCTAGTCGGCATGCCGCTTTTTCAGGAAAAAAAGGTTCCGGCGAACCAGATGCTGCTTTTCTGACGCTGAATTTCCACAAAAAAATTCCCGCCCAGCTACGCCGGGCGGGAATTTGAGGTTTGTCAGATTGTAGCCTTCCGGGGTGAGAGAGGGAGCTACAACTTCAATGTGCGTCTTGGCACTGGAGTAAAAGATTGTAGCCTTCCGGGGTGAGAGAGGGAGCTACAACGGTATTTAAAGGCCAAGCTTATGGCGCTTGGATTGTAGCCTTCCGGGGTGAGAGAGGGAGCTACAACAACCAGCACCAGCAAAAGAAGAAGAACGCGGATTGTAGCCTTCCGGGGTGAGAGAGGGAGCTACAACAATCAGCGAATAATGATGCTTACGCACGTTGATTGTAGCCTTCCGGGGTGAGAGAGGGAGCTACAACATGTCGTGCGACACGGCAACCAGATCGCCGGATTGTAGCCTTCCGGGGTGAGAGAGGGAGCTACAACGGTTTGCCAACCTGGAATATGGGGTAACCAGATTGTAGCCTTCCGGGGTGAGAGAGGGAGCTACAACTACACCCAGTCGTGCAGCGCATCGACCAGGGATTGTAGCCTTCCGGGGTGAGAGAGGGAGCTACAACGAGCAGTGATGTGGCTCACGGTCATCAGAGGATTGTAGCCTTCCGGGGTGAGAGAGGGAGCTACAACCGTTCCGCCGACGCGAACCCGCCCGCCGACGATTGTAGCCTTCCGGGGTGAGAGAGGGAGCTACAAC
>CAIXSK010000337.1 GCA_903922075.1 uncultured beta proteobacterium
CCCAGGCAATGCCCGATGACCGGCAGGTTATTATCCGCCGCGTTGCGAATCAGCGAACAGACGGGCTCGATCCATGGCAGTGGGTCGTTGACGCTCATCGGACCGCCCATGAAACAGAGCCCGGCGTAATCGTCGGTCGTCGCCGGGACCGCTGCCCCTTCGTCGATGGCAATCAGTTGCCACGGAATCCCGTGCCGTTCCAGGAATATGGCAAAATAGCCCGGACCTTCAGTTGGAGAGTGGCGAAAGATGGCGACTGGTTTCATGGCGATGGCGACCTCCGGAAAAGCGAGGGCTCATTCTACGCTGCTCGGGCTGATGGCGATGGCATTCCTGGTGCCCCTTCCTGCCATCGCGCAGGAGGTCGGCCTGGCCGGCATCATGGGCAGCAAGGCCATGCTGATGATCAACGGCGGTGAACCGCAGGCGGTGCCGGTCGGCCAGACGCTGGGTGGCGTCAAGGTATTGTCGATCCAGGGCGACCAGATCATGGTCGAGATCGGCGGCAAGAAACGTCCCTTGCGGGTTGGTCAGCATGCCGTTGGAGTCTCGAACGGCGATGGTTCCGACAAGGTCATCATGACCGCCGATGTGCAAGGGCATTTTTACACCACCGGCACCGTTAACGGCACCTCGGTTCGCTTTGTCGTCGATACCGGCGCCACCTCCATCGCGCTCGGTCCGAACGATGCCCGGCGGATCGGCCTGGATCTCCGGCGGGGGCAGCGCGGCATGACCAGCACGGCCAACGGGCAGGTGGTCGTCACCCGAATTCCGCTTGATACGGTGACGATAGGCGGCATCACCTTGCACAACGTCGAAGCGGTCGTGCTGCCGGCCGAAATGCCGATTGCCCTGCTTGGCATGAGTTTTCTGAACCGCATGGAAATGCAGCGCGATGGCAGTACCATGACATTAAAAAAACGATTCTAGGAGAGAGAAATGCCGCAAAAAGACCAGGAAATTGCACTGTTGCGCGAAGAACTCGAAATGCTGATGGGCGAACGCCAGGCCTTGTTGCGCGTCGCTGGTGCCGCGGCGGTGATGATCGCCAGCCTGGACAGCAAGCGACTGCCGGTCGGGGCCATCGAGTCGGCCGATCTGGTGGCGACAACCATCAACGATCTGGCCGAAGAAACCCTGCAGGATGCACTGGCGGCAGTCCACGCCGAAATCGAGGAAGATACCAAGGCGGCATGACGCTTGATCTGGAGCGCTTGCGGGCCAGTTTGCTGCCCGAGCCGCTGGCCGAAGATTTTGTCCACGAGGACGGAGCCGCCGATCAGCCACTGACGCCGGCGGCAGTATTGTTCCCCATTGTCCTGCGCGAAGCCGGGCACACCGTATTGCTGACCCAGCGCACGGCGCATCTCAGGGACCACGCCGGGCAGATCAGCTTTCCCGGCGGCCGGGTCGAGGACACTGATCTTTCGCCGACGCATACAGCCCTGCGCGAAACCGAGGAAGAAATTGGATTGGCGCGCGGGCGGATCGAAATCCTCGGTTTTTTGCCGGAATACCGGACGGGCACGGGTTTTCGCATCACGCCGGTCGTCGCGCTGGTGCGGCCGCCCTTCGACCTGCAG
>CAIXSK010000338.1 GCA_903922075.1 uncultured beta proteobacterium
ACGATGTCCTCGAGTTCGGCGAGCGCCGTCTCGAATTTCAGGTCGGCGATGGGCGTTGGGTCCATGTCTGGGGCGTTCAAGGAAACAGGCGAAAATACTCCATCAAGGGGCTTCAGGTCAAATGCGGGGCGGGGTAAAATCCTCTTTTTTAACCCGCTGGAGGCGTGGAATGTCCGACGTGGCGAATCTGTCCCGTTTGGCCCCAGCAGTTTCCCAACTGCCGGTGGACTGGTACTTTGATCAATCGGTGTATGAGCTGGAGAAAAAGCTCATCTTCGATGCCGGTCCGGGCTATGTCGGGCACCAGCTGATGGTGCCGGAAGCGGGTGACTATCGCACGCTGGAGTGGAAGGACCACGGCCAGATGCTGCTTAACGGCGGTAGCGCGGGCAAGAATGCCGGCATCTGGCAGATGTCCAACGTCTGCCGTCATCGCCAGGCGATCATGCTGCAGGGCGCCGGCAAGCTGAACGGGCCGATCGTCTGCCCGATCCACCGCTGGACCTATGACCAGGGCGGCGAGCTGATCGGTGCGCCGCACTTCCCGCAGAATCCCTGCCTGAACCTGGACAAGGCCAAGCTGGAGAACTGGAACGGCCTGCTCTTCAAGGGCCCGCGCTCGGCCAACGCCGACCTCGGCGGCATGAAGGTCGCCCGCGACCTCGATTTCACCGGCTACAAGCTCGACCACGTCGAGATGCACGAGTGCAATTACAACTGGAAGACCTTCATCGAGGTCTATCTCGAGGACTACCACGTCGTACCCTATCACCCGGGGCTGGGTAATTTCGTCACCTGCGACGACCTGAGCTGGCAGTTCGGCGACTGGTATTCGGTGCAGAAGGTCGGCATCACCTCGCTGCTGAAGGAGTCTTCCTCCGCCACCTACAACCGCTGGCAGAAGGTGGTTCGCGAGTATTACGGCGACCGCGGCGAGACGCCGCCGCAGGGCGCGATCTGGCTGACCTACTACCCGAACGTGATGGTCGAGTGGTATCCGCACGTGCTGGTCGTTTCGACGCTGTTGCCGATGGGGCCGGACAAGACGATGAACGTCGTCGAGTTCTACTACCCCGAGGAAATCGTCGATTTCGAGCGCGAGTTCATCGAGGCCGAACGCGCCGCCTACATGGAAACGGCGATCGAGGACGACGACATCGGCGAGCGCATGGACCGCGGCCGCAAGGCGCTGCTGGCCGAAGGGCGCAGCGAGGTCGGGCCGTACCAGAGCCCGATGGAGGACGGCATGCAGCATTTCCACGAGTTCTACCGGCGGATCATGCAAAAGGCTATCGAGGCACGCTGAGCGTTTTTTGATTTTGGCCGTTTTTTCCGGCCGACCGTAGCATTCGGGGCGCCGGGGCAAAACCCGGCGCCTTTTTACTGCCCGCTAACGACTAATAACCAGCAACTAACAACTAACCCATGCAATCCCTGTGGATGATCGCCGCCAGCTTCCTGTTCGCCTGCATGGGCGTCTGCGTCAAGCTGGCCGCCGAAACGCATTCGGCGGTCGAGATCACTTTTTACCGCAGCTTCATTTCGCTGCTGATCATGTTCGGCCTGGTTCGCCTGCGCGGCGTGCCGCTGCGCACCGAACACTGGCGCTGGCAGATCACCCGGGGCGTGGTTGGTTTCTCGGCGCTGTTTTCCTATTTCTATGCGATCACCCTGTTGCCACTGGCCACAGCGGTGACGTTGAACTACACCTCGGCGATCTTCCTCGCCATCTACCTGGCGCTGGCCGGCTGGCAGACGCGGCACGGCATGCTCGGCGCGCTGGGCGTCGGGCTGTTGGGCGTCGTGTTGCTGTTGAAGCCGACCTTCCACGCCGACCAGCTGTTCGGCGGCCTGGTCGGTCTCGGTTCCGGCGTGCTGGCCGGCATGGCCTATTTCAGCGTGCGCGAACTCGGTGCCCGCGGCGAGCCGGAGACGCGCACGGTGTTCTACTTCTCGCTGGTTTCCTCGGTTGGCGCTGGCTTGTGGCTGATCTTCAGCGACATCCACGCCGTCGACCTGCGCAGCGGTCTGATCCTGCTCGGCGTCGCCAGCTTCGCTACCTGCGCCCAACTGGCCATGACCCGCGCCTACAGCCGCGGCAAGACCATGATGTCGGCGGCGCTGGCCTACAGCACGGTGATCTTCTCCAGCCTGTTCGGCATGCTGATCTGGGGCGAGGTGATTGGCGCCTCGTCGTGGTTCGCCATCGGCCTGATCATCCTCTCCGGCATCGCCGCCACCCATTTCTCGCGGGCCAGCCCGGCCGAAAGCGACTGAGCTCGCTCAGAAGCCGGCTACGCGAAGATAGGCTTCGATGCCGGTCGGCCCCAAGCCTTGCTGGCGGGTCGGCTGGTGTTCCGGCCGGTTACCCGCGTGCTGCAAGCGCGTCTGGTCGCTAAAACTGACCCGGAAGGATTCCTGGATTTCCGGCAGGTCGACCCTGTCGTCGACCGGAACGCGGTCCTGCCGGGGCGCGATGTCGCGCAGCAAGGCGCTGGCGCGGGTACTGGCATTGTTCTGGATGACGAGTGGGATGGACAGCATGGCGCTCACCCTGGTTTTCGCTCGACCGGGCGATCCTGGCGCAGCGAGAGCACGATCGAGATGGCGATGATGGCGGCGACGATGCCGAGCGAGACCAGCACCGGAATCGGGTAGATGTCGATCAGCAGCATCTTGCCGCCGATGAAGACCAGCACGATGGCCAGGCCGTACTTGAGTAGCGTGAAGCGGTCGGCCATGTCGGCGAGCAGGAAGTACATCGCGCGCAGGCCGAGAATCGCGAAGACGTTGGAGGTCAGCACGATGAACGGGTCGGTGGTGATCGCGAAGATGGCCGGAATCGAGTCGACCGCGAAGATCAGGTCGGAAAATTCGACGAGCACCAGGACGAGGAAGAGTGGGGTGGCGTAGCGAATCAGTTGCCCGCCTTCCTTGCGGCTAATGAAAAAATGCTCACCATGCAGGCTGTCGGTCACCCTCATGTGTTGGCGTATCCAGCGGATAAGCGGATTCTGCGCCAGATCGGGCTTGTCGTCGGCGAACCACCACATCTTGATGCCGGTGGTCAGCAGGAAGGCGCCAAAGACATAGAGCAGCCAGTGAAACTGGGCGATCAGCCAGACGCCCGCGAAGATCATCATCGTGCGCAGCACGATGGCGCCGAGCACGCCAAGCACCAGCACGCGCTTCTGCAACTCCAGCGGAATGGCGAAGAAGCTGAACAGCATCAGCCAGACAAAAACGTTGTCGACCGCCAGCGATTTTTCGATCAGGTAGCCGGTGACGTATTCCAGGGTTTTCTGGTTGGCCACCTCGCGTCCGGCACTACCGTCGAGATAAAACCAAAGCGCCGCGCCGAAGGCGAGCGAGACGGCGACCCAGATGACTGACCAGCCCGCCGCCTCCCGGAAGCTGACGCGATGTTGCTTGCCGCCGCCTACGACGACGAGATCGATGGCCAGCATGACCAGGACGATCGTGAAGAAGCCGGCCCACATCCACCACGTGCCGATTGTTTCCATGACGAGTTTCCTTCCTGTTTCGCCTGCTCGCCGATTCCCTGAGTTGTCGGGAAATCGAGGCGAGACAAGACCCTGCCGCGCGGCAAGGGTCTGGCTCGCAATCCAAGGCGCGGATTGCTCATGGCGCCGGAACAGTTTGCGCATCTGTTCGTATTGACGACGCCGTGACGGAGAGCTACTCCCCCAGGAAATACCGGCAAGCCGCAAGCCTGCCGTACGCTACATTTGAAGGCGGCACCGCCGAAAAGTTCCCGTTGCGGCCGGCAACCCCATGGACACGCCCGAAAGGCGCACCCGTGGCGGAATCCGGGTTACACTGGAATCACAACAACCGCGGAGAGTAATCATGATCGTCATCGACCATCAACCGAGCCGTGTCGGAGTTTCCGTTTTCGGCGAATTCACGCTGGCCGACTACAAGGAATTCGAAGAAGTCGTCAATTACAAGGTCAAGTTTGAAGGTCCGGTCGATCTGTATTTCGACCTCGGCCAGATGGCCGGACTGACGCTTGACGTGGCTTGGGAGGAAGTCAAGTTTTCGCGGGCGCACGCCAACGATTTCAAGAAAGTGGCCGTGGTCACCGACAGCCAGTGGGTGACCTGGAGCGCCTGGATTTCGCAAACCTTCGTCAATGCCGACGTCGAGGTCTTCGACAATGCCGACGACGCCAAGGCCTGGCTGGACGAATAAGCGGTGAGCTACACGACGCTGGTCGATACCGCCACGCTGCAGGCGCATCTCGACGACCCGTCCTGGCTGGTCGTCGATGTCCGTCACCAGTTGGCCGATACCGGCTACGGCGAGCGTGCCTATGCCGCCGGGCATATCCCCGGCGCCGTCTTCCTGCATTGCGACCGCGACCTGTCGGGGTCGATGACCGGCAGCAGTGGGCGGCATCCGCTGCCCGATGCGGAAAAACTGGCGAAACGGCTGGGTGAAATCGGCGTTGGCGCGACCACGCAGGTGGTGGTCTACGACGACGCCCAGGGCATGATCGCCGGCCGGCTTTGGTGGCTGCTGCGCTGGCTCGGCCACGATGCCGTGGCGCTGCTCGACGGCGGCCTGCAGGCCTGGCAGGCGGCAGGCGGAACGCTGACCAGCGTGCTGCCGACACTGTCGGCGCAGACCTTCGTCGCCCGTCCGCAGGACAGGCTGGTCAAGGCGGACTACGTGCTGGAACGCATCGAGACGCCGCACATGCATCTGGTCGATGCGCGCAGCGCCGACCGTTTTCGCGGCGAGAACGAAAGCATCGACCCGGTCGGTGGCCACATTCCCGGCGCGGTCAATCGCTTCTTCAAGGACAACCTGCAGCCCGACGGCCGCTTCAAGCCAGCCGCCGAGCTGCGCGCCGAGTGGCTGGCCGTGCTCGCCGGGGCGCTGCCCGACCAGGTCGTCCACCAATGCGGTTCGGGCGTTTCCGCCTGCCTGAATATGCTGGCCATGGAAATCGCCGGCTTGCCCGGCTCGCTCCTTTACGCCGGTTCGTGGAGCGAGTGGTGCGCCGATCCGGGGCGGCCGGTCGAGCGCTGAGCCGCAATCCGGCGGCCTTGGGGACTCAAAATGTCGGCCATGACCGGCAATTCCCCTAGCAGACACATTCTTCGGTGCAAACGATAATTCGGAACGGTAACGCGGACGCTTGGCCATATCCTGGCAGCCCGCAACAATTCAGATTCTGCCCTTGGAAAAATAAAAATGAATGCCAGAGTAATCCTGCTCGTCGAAGACAATCCCCAGGATGAGTTTTTGATCCGGCGCTCGCTGACAGCCCTCCATCCGGACGACCGGGTGGATGTCGTACGGGAGGGGCAGCAGGCACTCAATTATCTGTTTCGCGAAGGGGAATTTGCCCGGCTGCAGGGCGAACCATTGCCGGCTGCGGTGCTGCTCGATATTGCTTTGCCGGATATCAGCGGGCACGAGGTTCTTGCCCGTTTGCGGATTGATCAGCGCACCCAATGTCTGCCGGTCGTCATCCTGACTTCGTCGGACGCAGAACACGATTGCCTGAAAAGTTATGCCCGCGGGGCCAACGGTTTTGTCAGGAAGCCACTCGAATTGGTCGATCTGGTTGAGGCCGTGAAGCGCTTTGGCGCTTACTGGCTGGACATCAACGAGTCGCCAGCGGACACGCAACGAGCCTCGCAAGTTTGCTCAAGCAGGGCGACGAGGCACTGAAAAAACCAAGGCCCATCGTCCCTGTCGCCGCACTGCTCATGGCGATGCGGACGACGCCAGTGGCAATCAGCCAGGCTGTCAATCCAGCCTTTGTTGGGCCCAGGCGACATGTTCGCGGACCAGCGGCGACGGATCCTCAATTTTCGATTTCAGGGCATTTTTTGCCTCGACCGTAGCATTCCCGTTGCCGAGCGCCACCGCGATGTTGCGCAGCCAGCGCTCATGGCCGATGCGGCGGATCGGATTGCCCGCCAGGCGCTGGTCGAATTCGACCTCCGTCCAGGCGAACAGGTCGATCAGCGTGGCGCTGTCCAGGCCGTGGCGCGGCGCGAACTCACGGTCGCCGAGTCGGGCGAAGCGGTTCCACGGGCAGCACAGTTGGCAGTCGTCGCAACCGTAGATGCGGTTGCCGATCAGCGGCCGGAATTCCTCGGGGATCGGGCCGGCCAGTTCGATCGTCAGGTAGGAAATGCAGCGCCGGGCATCGACCTGGTAGGGCGCGACGATGGCGCCGGTCGGGCAGGCGTCGATACAGGCCACGCAGGTGCCGCAGTGATCCTCGATCGGTGCATCGGGCGGCAGCGGCAAATCGGTGAAGATGTCGCCGAGAAAGCGCCAGGAGCCTTGCTTGGAGAGCAGCAGCGTGTGCTTGCCGCGCCAACCGAGGCCGGCCTGGCGGGCGAATTCGACCTCCATGACCGGCGCCGAATCGGAAAAGACGCGGTAGCCGAACGGCCCGCAGATCGCGGCGATGGCATCGGCCAGTTTTTGCAGGCGGCTGCGCACCACCTTGTGGTAATCGCGGCCCTGGGCGTAACGGGAAATCGCCGCCTGTTCCGGCTGGTCGTTCGTTTTGCTGTGCGGCAGGTAGTCGACCGCAGCGCTGATCACGGTCAGCGTTCCCGGGTGCAGTTGCGCCGGGTGAGCGCGCAATTCGGCATGGCGGGCCATATAATCCATCTCGCCGTGGCGGCCCGCCGCCAGCCATTCGCGCATTCGTTCGACGGCCGGCCCGGGTTCGGCCCGCGCCACGCCGACCGCGGCAAAGCCGAGTTCCCTGCCGGCCTCGCGGATCTTTTCCTTGAGCGCCGCGTAATCCACCGTGGAGTCCTGATCGTGCATAGCCCTGAGTTTACCGCCGTTTTCCAGTTGCCCGACGAGGCGGCGACCCAGCGCCTGGGCGAAATGCTGGCGCCATTGCTCCAGCCGGGGCTGGTCATTTTCCTCGAAGGCGATCTCGGCGCCGGCAAAACCACGCTGTCACGGGCGATGATCCGGGCGCTCGGCCATACCGGTCCGGTCAAGAGCCCGACCTATTCACTGGTTGAAGTTTACGTAATTTCGAGCTTATACTTATATCACTTTGATTTTTATCGTTTCGAGTCCCCAGAGGAGTTTCTCGATGCGGGCTTTGATGAATACTTCAACGATACTTCGGTCTGCCTGGTCGAATGGCCGGAACGCGCTGCTGGCTGCGTTCCGTCG
>CAIXSK010000339.1 GCA_903922075.1 uncultured beta proteobacterium
AGCCCCATGGATTCACTCGCAATCTACCTGAATGCAACCTTACGCCGGATCGAACAGTCACATGGCGACGCGCCGCTTATGCAGCGCGCTGGCCAGGCCGCTGCCGATTGGGCCTGCGAACTTGCCAACGGTCGGAATCGGCCTATCTTGATTCTGGCCGGCCCGGGCAATAATGGCGGCGATGCTTTCGAGGTCGCCCGTTTGCTGCGCGAACGTTTTTTTGAGATCCGCGTCGTCTTCGCCGGAGATTTGACATCTTTTCCGCCCGATGCAACGGCTGCGTTCGAGCGTTTCATCGCGGCTGGCGGCTTAACCCTGCCGGCCATTCCCAAAGAATGCCGCTGGGGATTGATCATCGACGGACTTTTCGGCATTGGCCTGAGCCGTGCGCCTGAGGGTGTTCATGCCGAATTGATTGCTGCAGCGAACCGCCTGGCCGACCGCGACGGCTGCCCGCTGCTCGCCCTCGACTGCCCTTCCGGCTTGAACGGTGACACCGGCCAGCCGCAAGGCCCGTCGATACGCGCCAGCCACACAATTACCTTCATCGCAGCCAAGCCCGGTCTGCTGACGGCGGACGGCCCCGACCACTGCGGCGAGGTTCGGGTCGCCGATCTCGGCATCTCTGCAACGCCGGAACTTCCGGCGGATGGCCACGTGATCAGTTGCGCCGACTTTGCCGATCGCCTGAAACCCCGGCGACGCAACACGCACAAGGGCAGCTTCGGCGGTGTCGGCATCCTCGGCGGCGGCAAGTCGATGGTCGGCGCCGCCCTGCTCGCCGGGCGTGCCGCCCTCAAGATGGGGACCGGCCGAGTCTATCTCGGCCTGCATGATCCCGAGGCGCCGCCGGTCGATCTCGGCCAGCCCGAACTAATGCTGCACCGGGCCGACACCCTGCTCCAGGCGGAACTGCAGGCGCTGGCCTGCGGTCCCGGCCTCGGCCGCTCCGGCGAGGCGATCCGGCTCGTCGAACAGGCGCTGAAATGCCCGCTACCGGTCGTCCTCGATGCCGATGCGCTGAACATCCTAGCCAGCGACGGCCGCCTCGAAGGCAATCTCTACAACCGCATCGCACCGGCCATCCTGACCCCGCACCCGGCCGAGGCCGCCCGCCTGCTCGGCAGCTCGGTCCGCGAGATCCAGGCCGACCGGGTCGGCTCCGCCCGCGAACTGGCCCGCCGCTACGGCTGCCACATCGCGCTGAAGGGTTGCGGCACGGTCATTGCGACGGTCGATGGCCGCTGGTGGATCAATTCCACCGGCACCCCGGGCATGGCAACCGCCGGCATGGGCGACGTACTGACCGGCATCAACGTCTCGCTGCTCGGCCAGAACTGGCCGGCCGAACAGGCCCTGCTGGCCGGCGTGCATCTGCACGGCGCAGCAGCTGACCGCCTGGTTGCCGATGGGTGTGGGCCGATCGGCCTGACCGCCGGCGAAGTGATCGACGCCGCGCGCCGGCTCTACAACGAATGGATTGCTGCCGGCGCCCGGCGGTAAAATTCGCCCCCTCAACCGTGACCAGAACTTCCAGATGACCATCGCCTTCGATTACCCGCTCGCCACCGAAATTGCCCGCAATGTTGACGCCGCACTGGTCGAGGACGTCGGTGCCGGCGACCTGACGGCCAGCCTTGTTCCAGGCGATCGCCGGGTCAAGGCGACGGTGATTTCCCGCGAAGCGGGCGTGCTGTGCGGCACGGCCTGGTTCGACGAATGCGTTCGGCGTTGCGATCCATCTGCCACCGTCACCTGGCATGGCACCGACGGCGAGCGCATTGCCCCGAACCAGTTGCTGTGCGAAATCGCAGGCAACGGGCGCGCACTGCTGACGGCCGAGCGCAGCGCTCTCAACTTCCTGCAGTTGCTCTCGGCGGTGGCCAGCAAGGCGCGCATTTACGCCGACGCCATCGCCGGCACGAAGGCACAGGTGGTCGATACGCGCAAGACCCTGCCCGGCCTGCGCATCGCCCAGAAATACGCGGTCCGCGCCGGTGGCGGCGGCAACCATCGGCTGGCGCTGTGGGATGCCATCCTGATCAAGGAAAACCATATTCACGCGGCCGGCGGCATCGCCCAGGCGATGGCCGCCGCCAAGGCGGTTGCCGCCCATGCGGCGGATCGTTGCAAGTTCATCCAGATCGAAGTCGAGAATCTCGATGAACTCGACCAGGCGCTGAAGGCCGGCGCGACCATGGTGCTGCTCGACAACTTCAGCCTGGAGATGATGCGCCAAGCCTCGCGCGTCAATGCCGGCCGCGCCATTCTGGAAGCCTCCGGCAATGTCACGCTGGACACCATTCGCGGCATCGCCGAAACCGGCGTCGACCGGATTTCAGTCGGCGCGCTGACCAAGGACGTCAAGGCGCTCGACCTGTCGATGCGCTTCGTCGGCTAGGCTTTTTCCAATTTTGTCGTCATAATCGTCCAACAACAGGCCGATAACGAGAATCGAGGGGGAAACTGAATGCTGTTCGTGCTGTTCTACATCGTTGCCATTTCGATCCTGGTTCTGCATTTCACGGGTTTCCTGGCCCGCCGCAATCTCGAATGGCTGGTCCTTGTGCTGGCTGTCGCAGTTTTCCCTGCCGTCATCTACCTCTGACGCCCGAACGGCGGCCATCAGGGCAGCCGCCACCTGATATTTCCGGACAACAAAAAGGGCAGCCTGGGCTGCCCTTCTGCATGTGCTGCGTGACGATCAGACGCGTTCGACGATATAGCGCTTGATCGCCTCGACATCAGGCGCCATGACCTCGACGCGCTGCGGCAGCTGCTCGATGCCGGCCAGGTCGGCCGGGCGGACTGGTTCCATGCCCAGCGCCTCGCGGATGGTTTCCTCGAACTTGGCTGGCTGGGCGGTTTCGAGAACGATCATCGGCACATTCGGCAGGCGATGTTCCAGCGCCACCTTCAGACCGTCGGCGGTGTGAGTGTCGAGCATCACGCCGTATTTTTCCTGGGCCATGCGAATGGTCTGCAAACGGTCGGCATGCGTGCTCTTGCCGGAAACAAATCCGAAATTTGGCATTTTTTTCCAATGGACCGTAGCATTCAGGTCGAAAGCCTGGCCCTTGTCCACCTTGGCCCACAATTCGGCGACAACGGCCGGGTCGCGACCGACCAGATCGAAGATGAAGCGTTCGAAGTTGGAGGCCTTGGAAATATCCATCGACGGGCTGGAGGTAATGCTGGTCTCGGCCGAGCTGCGCGGGCGGTAGACACCGGTGCGGAAGATTTCGTCGAGTACGTCGTTTTCGTTGGTGGCGAGCACCAGGCGGGCGATCGGCAGGCCCATCGGGCGGGCGATGTGGCCGGCGCAGATGTTGCCGAAATTGCCCGACGGCACGCTGAACGCCACCTGCTCGTCATTGCTCTTGGTGGCC
>CAIXSK010000340.1 GCA_903922075.1 uncultured beta proteobacterium
CCGAACCCGGCCTTGATGCCGTCGAGCACCTGATTCAGCTCGCCTTCGAATTGCGCCAGCCGCTCATTGACCTCCGGGCTGCCAGCCTGGATCGCCTGCTCCAGCAGCGCCGCCTGTTCGGCCAGGCCTTTGGCGCCGACCATGCCGCCCGTGCCTTTCAGGCTGTGGGCCTGGCGGGCCGCCGCTTCGCTGTCGCCGGCGGCGAGCGATTGGCGGATGCGCCCGGCTTCGCCGACAAAGCGGACATGAAAGTCGCGCAGCACCTTTTCGTACAGGGCCTGCCGGTTAAGCATGCGGCGCAGGCCGTCGGCGACGTCGATGCCGGGAATTTCCGGGATGGTCTTTGCGGCCGGTGTTGGCGCCACGGCTTCCGTCGCCGCGTCGTCCGTCGGCCGCGGCGGGCGGTAGCGCTGGATGATGGCGATCAGCTGCGGCGGTTCGATCGGCTTGGTCAGGAAATCGTTCATGCCGGCGGCCAGCGCTCGCTGTCGCTCTTCCTCGAAGGCATGCGCGGTCAGCGCGATGATCGGAATGTCGGCCCGCACCTGGCCGCTGCGGATGCGGCGTGCCGCCTGCAGGCCGTCCATCTCGGGCATCTGGATGTCCATCAGGATGAGGTCGATGTCGTTGCCGTGTTTTTCCAGCAGTTGCAGCGCCAGCGCGCCGTTGTCGGCAACCTCGACCGTGGCGCCCAGCGATTCGAGCAGGTCGCGCATGATCAGCTGGTTGGTCGGCACGTCCTCGGCGACCAGCAGGCGGACGCCGGCCAGCGGTGCCATCTTGGCCGGCGCGGCCGGGACGGGCTCCGTGGCGCGCTGTTGGAGATTGGCCAGCACTTCGCTGATGCGCAGCGCCGTGACCGGCTTTTCCATCACGTCGTCGAAATCGTCCAGGGCATGGCGGAAACGTGCCGTATGGATGTTCTCGGCGGTCACCATGATCAGCTTGGTCGCCTGGCTCGGGCCGGAGCGGATATGGTGGGCGAGGGCCAGGCCATCCATGTCCGGCATGTTGAGGTCGACCATGATGCAGTCGAAGAGTGGGTTGGCCGGGTCGCGCAACGCAGCCAGCGCGGCCTCGCCGGATTCGACGGTACGTACGATGCAGCCGTTCTTGGAGAGCAGCCGCTCAAGGACACTGCGCGCCAGATCGTTGTCGTCGACGACCAGTACCCGATAGCCGGGCAGGGCAGGGGCGGCCGGCGGGCTGTCCTCGACCCCGAGAACGATGTGGAAGGCGAAGGTCGACCCGGCCTGGGGCCGGCTCTCGACCCAGATGTCGCCGCCCATCAGTTCGATCAGGCGCTTGCAGATGACCAGGCCGAGGCCGGTGCCGCCGAATTTGCGGGTCACCGAGCTGTCGCCCTGCGAGAAGGCCTGGAACAGGTTGGCCAGTTGTTCGGCCGACATCCCGATGCCGGTATCCTGGATGCCGAATTCGAGCTCGACGCGCCCTTCCTCGGGCGGCTTGGCGTTGACGAAAACGGTGACCGAGCCCTCGGCGGTGAACTTGATGGCATTACTGACCAGGTTGATCAGCACCTGCGACAGGCGCAGGGCGTCACCGCGCAAGGCCGGTGGAACATCGGACGAGACGACGTATTCGAGGACCAGGTTTTTTTCCTGGGCGCGGGTGCGGAGCAGGTTGGAGAGATTGTCCAGCACATCGTCGAGGCGGAAGGGTGCGTCCTCAATCTGCATCTGGCCGGCATCGATCTTCGAAAAATCGAGCACATCGTTGATGACGGCCAGCAGCAGCTTGCCGGCTCCTTCGATGCGGCGCACGTATTCCAGGTCGCGCGGGCTGAGCTTGCTCTGCGTCAGCAGATAGGCCAGGCCGATCACCGCATTGAGCGGCGTACGGATTTCGTGGCTCATGTTGGCCAGGAACTCGGCCCGGGCCCGCGACAGCGATTCGGCTTCCTGGCGGGCATCCTCGCGCATCATCGACAGGCTACGCTCGCGTTCCGCCTCGAAGGCCAGGCGGGTCTGCATGCATTCGAGCCCCTGGACCAGCTTGCCGATTTCGTCGTTGCCGCGGACGTCGAGATGCGCCTCGAAGCCACCGGCCGACATTTTGTGGAAAGTCGGCAAGACCTGGGTGCGCAGCGGCTGGATGATGAATTTCCGGACCAGGATCAGAATGATGACGAAGATGGCTGCCGCCATGGCCAGCCCCCCGGCCAGCACCATCCAGACGATGCGGCTGGACAGCGCGGTGAATTCGCTTTCGATCGAACCGCCGGCAATGACCCAGTGCGGGGTGGCGATGGTCTCGAAAATGACCAGTTTTTTCTGCTCGACGGTCTCTCCGGCTTCGATGTTCCTCCAGAAATAAGAGATCTCGCCGGATGGCTTGGCGCCCATTTCGGCGGCCAGGCTCTTGCCCCCGAGGTTGAGCGCGGTGTCGATCTTCTGATCTTCCTTGTAGGGGTGCAGGATCAGGCGGCCAAACTCCGGCCCGGGCGTTGCATTGACGATGTAGTAGTAGCCGGAAGCGCCGATTTTCTCCGAGCGCAACTGGGTTTTCAGGCCGGCCAGTTTTTCGCCGAGGTCGATGCCGATCACGGCAGCGCCGATTACCTGTCCCTTGGCATCAAGGATCGGCGTGTAATTGGTCATGTATTCCTGGCCGAACACGCGCGCCGGTCCGAGATAGCTCCGACCCGCCAGCAGTTCGCGCAAGGCCGGGTGATCGGCGGCGAGCAGGGTGCCGACGGCGGATTCCCCTTTTTCGTCGCGGGCCGTGGTCATCACACGCTTCAGACCTTCCGGGGTCCGGACAAAGATCGTCGCCGCGCCGCGCAGGTCGGTCAGGAAGGTTTCGATCGGATTCCCCGGCTGGCTTTGCGGACGCTTGACCAGGGCTTCGATGGCGGCCGGCGTCGCCTGCTCGGCGCCGCCCAGCGCCTGGCTGATCCGCTTCGACAGCAGGTTGGCATGATCGATGGCATCGCCGCTGGCCCCTTCCAGCGTTGAGGAAATTGCCGCTCTGACCAGGCCGACGCCGTGCCGGACGCGGTCGCGAGCCTCGTTACCGAGCGTTTGCGACAGGTTGTCGGCGAGCAGCCAGGCGAAGGTGCCGAGGATCAACAGTGCGGCGAGCAACGAGGTGAGAATCAGCTTGATCTGGATCGGTGCCTCGGCGAAGGCGTGGCGCAGCTTTGTCCACGGGCTGGTCGAGGCCGGGGCGCCGTGGCTGAAAACAAAGTCGGGGTGGTGGCCGGCGTGGATCGCCGCGTAGGTCTTTTTGGCTTCGGCAATCTGCGCGTCGGTCGGCTTCCAGCGCATCGACATGTAGCCGCAGACTTCGCCGTGCTCCCAGATCGGCGCGACGTGCGCCTCGATCCAGTAGGCATCGCCATTCTTGCTGCGGTTCAGGATGACGCCGATCCACGGACGTTCGGCATGCAGGTCGGCCCACAGATCGGCGAAGACTTCGGCCGGCATGTCCGGATGACGCAGGATATTGTGCTGCTGGCCGATCAGCTCATCCCGAGAATAGCCGCTGATTTCGATGAAATCGGTGTTTACATCGACGATCCGGCCATGACGGTCGGCGCGGGAAATGATGACCTGCCCATCCCGCAACTCGATTTCGCGGCCGCTTACGGTACCGTTGTCGCGCATGCTATCTGGCCTAAATACCCAAGTTTGATGTGGTGATTGCTAAAGATATACCATTTTGGCAAAATTGTTAAATTTGATTGCTGGCTTGGTGCTTTGGTTTCAGGTGTTTTTCGCCGCGCTTTCCGCGGCGCGGCCAATCTCGGCCGGCTCGAACAGTGAACGGATCACGACCCGGCGAATTTCCGGATGATCCGGTACCGCGTACATCACGTCGGTCATCATCTCCTCGAAAATGCCGCGCAGGCTGCGTGCGCCGGCCTTGTACTCGATCGCCAGCTCGGCCATCTGGTGGAAAACCGCCGGCTCGACCACCAGCTCGACCCCGTCGGCCGCCAGCATGGCCCGGAACTGCCGGTAGATGGCGTTCTTGGGCTCGGTCAAGATGCGCACCAGCAATTCTTCGGACAGTTCGTGCAGACGGGTGACAACCGGCAGGCGACCGGCGAATTCCGGGATCAGGCCGAATTCCAGCAGGTCGGTCGGTTTGACGCGGGCGTTCAGGCGTTCGAGGATTTTCTGGTCGTCGCCGGCGGCGGTCGAGATGAAGCCGAAGGTGTGCGTCTTGGTCAGGATGTGGTCGAGCCCGACAAAGGCGCCGCCGCAGATGAACAGGATCTGCGTGGTGTCGATCAGCCGGCCGTCCTTGAGCTTGACCGGGGCGCCTTCCATGATCTTGAGCAAGGCATGCTGGACGCTCTCGCCCGAGGTGGCGCGGGACTGGCCGCCGATGGCCTTCAGCTTGTCGACCTCGTCGACGAAGACGATGCCGCGCTGGGCGCGGGCCAGGTCGCCGTTGGCCCGGTCGACCAGGCGATGCAGGATGGCCTCGATCTCGTCGCCGACATACTGCGTCTGGGCCAGCGAGGTGGCGTCGGCGGTGACGAAGGGCAGGTCGAGGATGCGGGCCAGGGTTTCGCAGAGCAGCGTCTTGCCGGTGCCGGTCGGGCCGATCAGCAGGATGTTGCTTTTGGTCAGCTCGACGGAATCCACCGCCGCATTGGCCGTCATCCGCCGGAAATGGGCATAGACGGCGACGGCCAGCGTGCGCTTGGCATCTTCCTGGCCGATCACGTGTTCATTCAGGCGGCGGACGATTTCGCTGGGTTTGAGCTGGGCTGGCATCGGGGCTTCCGTGGGTTTTATGCGGCGTGAAAGGTAAAATACTGCTTTTCCCCCGCTGCCGGAACCCATCATGCTGCAGAAACTTACCAATTTCCCGGGAATTCAAGGGCCTGTCGTCATCATCGTGATGGACGGCTACGGTCTGCCCAAG
>CAIXSK010000341.1 GCA_903922075.1 uncultured beta proteobacterium
CGCGGCAAATCCGAACTGATCAATGCCATCTTCTTTGCCGATTACGGCAACCGGATGCTGCCCTCGTCGGCCGGCCGGACGACGATGTGCCCGACCGAATTGCTGTTCGACGGCAACAAGCTGCCCTGCATCGAGCTGTTGCCGATTCAGACGCGTGCCTCGAACTCCAGCATCAGCGAATACAAGCGTTTCCCGGATGAATGGACCAAGGTGGGGCTCGATACGGAATCGGCGGACGCCATGCAGTATGCCCTGCGCCATGTCAGCGAAACGACCCGGGTCACGCCGGAAGAGGCCGGCCGTCTCGGCTTCGAGGTCGGTGATGGGCAGATCGAGCTGTACAGCGTCGGCGAGGACGGGCTGGTCGAGGTGCCGCGCTGGCGCCACGCGATGATCAATTTTCCGCATCCGCTGCTCAAGCAGGGCCTGGTCGTCCTCGATACGCCGGGTCTCAACGCCATCGGCGCCGAGCCGGAGCTGACCCTGTCGCTGCTGCCCAATGCCCACGCCGTGCTGTTCATCCTGGCTGCCGACACCGGTGTCACGCAATCCGACATGGCGATCTGGCGCGAACATATCTGCGGCGGCGGCATGGCGCGGCGCGGCCGCATGGTCGTGCTGAACAAGATCGACGGCCAATGGGACGAGTTGAAATCGGCCGAGGAAATCGATGCCGAAATCCTCAAGCAGGTCGAAACCAGCGCCAATATCCTCGAACTGCCGGCCAGCCAGGTCTTCCCGGTCTCGGCCCAGAAGGGACTGGTCGCCAAGATCAACGGCGACAGCGCCTTGCTTGAAAAAAGCCGCCTGCCGCTGCTTGAAACGGCGCTTTCCCGCGAACTGATCCCGGCCAAGCGCGAGATTGTCTGCGAAAGCGCCGAGAGCGAATTCGGCAGTGTCAGCCGGAGCATCCGCGGCCTGCTCGATTCTCGCCTGGTCGGTCTGCGCGAGCAGCTGACCGAACTGACCGAGTTGCGCGGCAAGAACAAGGGCGTCGTCGAATACATGATGGGCAAAGTGCGGGCCGAGAAGGATGAATTCGAATCCGGTCTGCAGCGCTACTACGCCGTGCGCAGCGTCTTCTCGACCTTGACCAACAACCTGTTCGGCCACCTTGGCCTGGACGTGCTGCGCCAATTGACGCACGAGACCCGCGCCGTGATGCTCGATGCGGCCTTCTCGAAGACGCTGTCGGATGCGATGGCCAACTTCTTTGCCAAGTCGCGCGAGGCACTGTCCAAGTCGAACAGCGAAATTACCGAAATCCTGGCCATGATGGAGGCGGTCTACAAACGCTTTGCCGTCGAGCATGGCCTCAAGCTGGGCTCGCCGACGACCTTCTCGCTGCTCCGCTACGAGAAGGAGCTGGATCGCCTGCAGGCGTGGTGCGACGACCATTTGAACACCATGGTCAGCCTGCTGACCCACGACAAGAAGAACATCACCCAGAAGTTCTTTGAGGAAGTGGCGGTCCAGGTGCGCAAGGCCTTCGAGCATGCCAACCGCGATGCGGAAATCTGGCTGCGCGCCATCATGGCGCCGATGGAAACCCAGGTCCGCGAGCACCAGATCCAGTTGAAGCGCCGGCTGGAGAGCATCAAGCGC
>CAIXSK010000342.1 GCA_903922075.1 uncultured beta proteobacterium
CGATCACCGAAAAGGTCTTCGCCGTCTTCCAGAACCAGGCCAAGCCGGAAGGCGGGTTCAGTTCCTTCGTTTCCCTCGACAAGGTATTCCGCGAATGATGAACGCTCAGTGGGAGTACGGGGAGGCCGTGCGCCTGACCCGCAATGTCCGCAACGACGGTACCTACCCCGGCCTCGACCCCGGTGCGCCGCTGGTCCGCCGCGGCAGCGTCGGCTATGTGGTCGACGTCGGCACCTTCCTGCAGGACCAGATCATCTACTCGGTCAATTTCCTGGAGGAAGGCAAGATCGTCGGTTGCCGCGAAGAGGAACTGATCGGTGCCGACGATCCGTGGACGCCCTCGAAATTCGAATTCCGCGAGAAGGTCGTGGTGGTCAAGGGTCTCTCGGTCGGCGGTGAAGTCCTGATCGAAACAGGCGCCATCGGCGAAGTGATCAAGGTGATTCGCGATGCGCCCGGCGGCGTCGCCTATCACATCCATTTCGACAGCCTGCCGGGACGCGTCCTGCAGATTCCGGAAGGCATCCTGGCCGCGGTCGAGACCAAGGAATGACGCCATGCAGCACGCCTACCTCGAACTGAAACTATCCTGGGAACTGTTCAAGAAAGCCCCGGAGGCCCTGAGCGAACCGGAACGCGGCCGTCTCGGCGAAATCGCCGGCCAGCAGGACAGCATCGAGCAGCGCATCCTGGCCAGCCCGGCCGCCGCCAATGTTGTCGTTCCCGCCGCGACGCTGGGCAACCGGCTGGCCGAAATCCGCAAGCGCTACCGGTCGGACGACGAATTCGCCCAGGACATGGCGCGTATCGGCCTCGATCAAAATGAACTGGAACGTTCGGTCGAACGCGACCTGCGCGTCGAAGCGGTGCTCGAAAAGGTCGCCTCGGCCACGCCGGCAGTCAGCGCCGTCGATGCCGAAATCTACTACCGCCTGCATCCCGAAGCCTTCGACCGACCCGAGGCCCGCCGCCTGCGCCACATCCTGATCACTTACAGCACGCCGCAGGAAAAGGCCAAGGCGCTCGCCACCCTGGAAATGTTACGGTCGAGCCTAAAAAATGCCGAAAAATTCAGTGCCGCCGCGCTGCGTCATTCGCAGTGCCCGACCGCCATGGAAGGCGGCATGCTGGGCGTCGTCAAACGCCAGCAACTTTACGTCGAACTCGAACCGACAGCCTTCGCGCTAAGCGCAGGTGAAATCAGCGCCGTGCTCGAATCGCCGATCGGCCTGCATATCCTGCGCTGCGACGAAATCCTGCCGAGCGGCCTGCTGCCGTTTGCCGAAGTACGCGCGAAGATTATCGAAAGGTTGAGCGACAAGCGTCGCCGCGAAGTCCAGCGCGACTGGATCAAATCACTGGGAGCGGTAAAACGCTGACGACAAAAGCCGGCGAAGATGCCGGCCCGGAAACTTACTTGTCGGTCTTTTCCGGGTTGTACTGGAAGCCGGTGAACATGGTCCGCGTCTGGTTCTGCATCTGATCCTGCATCGACTGGAACATTTTCTTCGACTGGTCCATGTAGGCCGTCATCATGCTCTGCATGGCCGGTTGCTGCAGATTCAGGAACTGGTTCCAGAAATCCGCCTGCATGTGGGCGTTCTCGCCGCTGTTGGCACCGTACATGGTGCGCGACTGTTCCTGCAGCTTGCCCTGGAAATCGACAAAGGTACGCATGTTGTTTTCCAGGTACTTGCCGAGCATGCCCTGCATGGTGCTGCCGTAGAAACGGATGAAGCCGGAGAGCAGTTCGCTGGAGAACATCGGCATGCCGCCGGTTTCTTCCTCGAGAATGATCTGGAGCAGGATGCTGCGAGTCAGGTCATCGCCGGTCTTGGCGTCGAGCACCTTGAATTCCTCGAACTTCAGCACCAGATCCTTGACGTCACCGAGGGTGATGTACGCACTCGTCTTGGTATCGTAAAGACGACGATTGGGGTATTTCTTGATCAGGCGTACCGGTTCCGACATGCAGCGATCCTCAATACAGTTTTAGTGCAGTGCAGCATTATAGCGCAAAAAATGGGCGCCCCGAGGCGCCCATTTGCTGCTGCAATGCAAAAAGTTCAATATTTTTGCATGCAAAAATCACATACAAACGTTTTATTGGTAGTACATCGAATAGCTGCTATCTATTGTCCGGCAATTGACTGCCGAAAATGAACGAATACAAGCCACTCGCTGAGCTACTCGTTTCAACAGTGCTAGGCTATTTCTACGCCGCCTGAGCGTGCCTGACACCAACCACCGGACGATGCTGCTCAGCCTGCCACAGATCGTAGGCAAGCTGTCCCTTCAGCCAGCTTTCTGCCGTCGGGCCATCCAGCCATGCTTCAAGGCGCAGGGCCAAATCGATGCTAACTCCGGCCTTCCCGTTCAACACGCGCGATAGCGTCACCCGGTTGATACCCAACTCTTCGGCTGCCTGCGTGACCGTCAGGCCAAGCGCCGGCAGAACATCTTCCTTCAAGGTTTCGCCGGGGTGCGGCGGGTTGTACATGCGTCCCATGCGATTCTCCTAGTGATAGTCCTGGTAATCGACCAGGATGGCGTCTTCGCCTTCAAATGTGAAAGTCACACGCCAGTTGCCGTTGACCGTAACTGACCAGTGATCGGCAAGATCGCCAGCCAATGGATGCAGCTTCCAGCCCGGCATGTTCATCTCCTTGGCCGACCGCGAATCATTCAACTGGCGCAATTGCCGAGCTAGGCGCGCAGCATGATCTGGGCGAATGCCTGACTTGGTGCCAGTCTCAAAAAACAGCTTCAGACCCTTGTGTTTGAAGTGCTTGATCATGGCAACAATTGTAGCTTGATGCGCTACACGCCACAACAACGAATTGCAGATCCGTGTAGGTTAGCACCACCAAAAGCAATGACCTCACCTTTCGGCAGGGGCTAAAACGAAGGTTGCTTACTGGAAAAAATCAAACAGCCGCGAGCCGCTCCACAGTGTCCGGGAATTTCTCAACCAGGCGAATCAGTAGCGAAGCCTGGGCATTCGGCTTAGCCCTGCCCTGCTCCCAGTTCTCGAGCGTCCGCGGATTGGTGCGCAGGTAGCCAGCAAACACCGGACGCGACAGATGCAGGCGTTCACGCAACGTCACCAGTTCCTCCGCCGGGTAAGGGTGCCCGGTGTTCCTCCCGTCGGAGTAGGCGCGACAAACTCGTTATGCAGCCCCTGGCAGCTTGATCACATTGCCCTTAGCTTTCCCATCTTCCAGATCATTCAGGAAAGCCAGCCACTTGTTTGCAGCCGCCAAGCGGTGTTCACGGTAATCAGCCTTGTCATAGATGTTGTCGACCGTGCTATCCAGTGAGTGATCGAGATATCGCTGGCGAGTCTCGTAGTCGACCCGCAGTTCAGAAAGCCAAGTCTTGCAGGTCGACCGCAGATCGTGCGGTGTAATGCGCTGCCAGGTGCCGCCAGATTCGGTACGCACTCGATCAATCCAACCAGCGATGGTCGTGCGCTTCGAGAGAGGATTGCGGATGCCCGCCCCTCTGATCGGATTCACCGGCAGCAAGTAGTCGTTGGTATCAGCCAGCTTGATCAATTCGCGTACCCATTCCACAGCTTGAGCAGGTAACGGAATGACGAACGGCCCTGTCGTATGCCGGCGATTCTTTCGACGTTCGTGCGGCACTTCCCACACGGCAAAATCTGGCTTGAATTCGCTGATGGTCGCTTCGGCGATGGTGTTGATCCGAACCCCTGTCAGCAGCATCAATCGGGTCGCCAGTTCGTAATGCCTCGGCATGCGGTGAAGTTCACGAAGGAAGTTGCCTAGCTCGTCGGCGCCAAGGGCAATTCGCTGCTTCGGCGGCTCCTGCGGACCGACAATGGCCGATAGCTTCAGATCACGACAAGGATTCGACGTGCAGGCGCCATTACCGATGCCATGGGCAAAAATCAGGTTGCAATGGGTCAAGGTGATGTCCGGCAGAGTCTTACCCCCAGCCTCTGCCCTCTTCACGACATTGACCACTTGGGCCGGCGTGATGGTTGAAGCTTCGAACCGGCCGATCAGCGGTGAGACATAGCGTTCGTGGATCGATATCCGCTGCTTGAAGGTGTGCGGCCGCATGCCTGTTTTCAGGGTCATGCCCTTCTCTGCCTTCTGGAAATACTCGGCGGCCAGCATGTTGACCGTGATTGCCAGCAACGCTTCTTGCTTCTGGCGCTGCTTCTCGACCGCGACATCAACACCGCCGTCAATTTCACGGCGCAACTCCTTCGCCTTCTCGCGGGCCTCGGCCGCTCCCCAGGCCGGATATTGGCCGATGGTTCTTTCCTTCTGTTTCCCGGCCAGACGATAGCGGATGTACCACGAGGCAATACCTGTCTTCGATGCGGATATGGTCAAGCCTGGCACTGTGCCCTCAGCCTGATATTGCGCCTTACCCTCTCGCTGCGCCTTGGCAATCAGCGCTCGCACTTCCTTGTCGGTAATCCCTGCCATGGTGTGTACTCCGGAACCCCCTCAAGCAAATCTCGGAATCCATTGCAGCAAGCCCGATTACGAGATTTTGAGTAGTTTTTGAGCGAGGTACACACCCGAGCTACTCACTGAGGTACACACTAATTATGCGCAGCATGGAATCGAATAGCAACTTACAGACAATAAAAAGCCCTGATTTACAGGGCTTTTCAAGGCTTCATGCGTCTTACAGCGACGCATGGATAACCAACCATTTAAGGTTACTGGTAGTACAAGCCGCCGTTGATGTTCAGCGTGGCACCGGTCATGAAGCCAGCGCCTTCGGAAGACAGATAGACGCAAGCGGCGCCCATTTCTTCAGGCTTGCCCAGACGCTTCATCGGCACGGAGTCGATGATGGTCTGCAGCACTTCCGGCTTGATCGCCATGACCATCTTGGTGGCGATGTAGCCCGGGGCGATGGCGTTGACGGTCACGCCCTTGGCGGCCAGTTCAGCGGCCAGGGCCTTGGTGAAGCCGATCACACCAGCCTTGGCAGCGGAGTAGTTGGTCTGGCCAGCCTGACCCTTGACGCCATTGACGGAGGAGATGTTGATGATGCGGCCCCAGCCACGCTCGGCCATCTTGGCGGAGACTTGCTTGGTCATGTTGAACAGCGAGGTCAGGTTGGTGGCGATCACGGCATCCCAGCCATCGCGTTCCATCTTGGCGAACATGCGGTCGCGGGTGATACCAGCGTTGTTC
>CAIXSK010000343.1 GCA_903922075.1 uncultured beta proteobacterium
GATCCGGCGCAATGCATCATCCAATGCGAGCAGGAGTTCGACTGCGACCTGATCGTGATCGGCAAACACGGCGAGAGCCTGGCCGAAGACATCCTGCTCGGCAGCGTCACCCGCCACGTCCTTGAAGAATCGCAAAGCGATCTGCTGATTTCGCAGTGACCCGCCGCCACGCGTGGTGATAGCATTCGCCGCCATGAATCCGCCCCTGCCTCCCGCCATCCTGATCATGGGCCCGACCGCGTCGGGCAAGACAGCGGCTGCCATGGCGCTGGCCGACCGGTTTCCGGTCGAGCTGATCAGCGTCGATTCGGCCCAGGTCTTCATCGACATGGATGTCGGCACCGCCAAGCCGGATCGCGCCACGCTGGCCCGCTACCCGCACCGGTTGATCGATCTGATCACGCCGGAACACAGCTATTCCGCCGCCCGCTTCCGCCACGATGCGCTGGCCGCGATGGCCGAGATCACGGCGGCCGGCAAGGTGCCGGTGCTGGTCGGCGGCACCATGCTCTATTTCCGCGCCCTGTTGCACGGCCTGGCCGACCTGCCGCAGGCCGACGCCGCGCTGCGTGCCGAGATCGATGCCGAAGCGGCGGCCGCAGGCTGGCCGGCGATGCACGCCAAACTGGCCGGGCTCGACCCGGCGACCGCCGCCCGCCTGCATCCAACCGACAGCCAGCGCCTGCAGCGGGCACTGGAAATCTGCCGGCTGACCGGCCGGCCGATGTCCGAACTGCTGGCCGAAAGCGAGCAGCAGAAGCCGCCCTACGATTTTCTCAGCATCGGCCTGTTGCCGTCCGAGCGCGCCGTGCTGCACGAGCGCATCGCCCGCCGCTTCGACGAAATGTTGCTCGCCGGGCTGGATGACGAATTGCGGATGCTGCGCCAAAAGTACGATCTGCACGCCAACCTGCCGTCGATGCGCTGCGTCGGCTACCGTCAGGCCTGGGAGGCGCAGGATGGCGTCATCCCGCGCCACGAACTGCGCGACCGCGGCATTTTCGCGACGCGCCAGCTGGCCAAGCGGCAGATCACCTGGCTGACCAACTCCTTCGCGGCGGAGATTTTCGACTGCCTGGACCCGGCGCTCAGCGAGCGGGTGGCCGGGCGGACTGCCGAGTTTCTTGCCACTACCTAGCCGAATGCTACGGTAGCCGGCAAAAAACGGCCAAAATCGAAAAACCCTCAGGTCTTCAGCAGCACCTTGAGGTCATCGGCTAGGCGCTCCAGCTGACCGACGATTTCCAGCGACGCATCCTGGGTGCCGACGACGCGCAGCATGAAGTCGTTGGCCATGTTGCTGACCTGCTCCTCCTGCTTTTCCATCAGGCCGAGATGGACGAAGGCCTTGGTCAGCGTTTCCTGGAAGTCGATCATCACCTGCGTCAGCTCGAAGCAGTTGCGCCGGTAGTTTTCCTGCACGCCGTCGAGCGTCCGGTAGAGGCGCGGCAGGGCCTTTTCGATGCCGTCGCGCCGGCGCTGCGCCAGCAGGTCCGACTCCATGGCGCGCAGGCGCGCGTCGGCGCCCTCGGCGAGCAGGGCGCTGTTGTCGCGGATGCGCCCGCTACGCTCGGCATCGTCCACCGGCATGTTGTTGACCATCAGCGTGACGCGCCCGTAGTTGAACACGCAGCGCGACTTGAACTGGAAGACGCGGCCGCTGTCACGGACGTGATTGAGCACCGAGACTTCGAGCGGCACGTTGTGGCCGTTCTGGCTCAAGGACAGCGTCTCGTCGCCGAGGCGCATCTGCACCGCCGCCTGCAGGTCGTACTGGCGCATGGCGTCGAGCAGGGCGCCGGCCAGTTCGTCGGCCGTATTGCAGGCGAAGGATTTGCTGAGGAACTGCAGCACGACACCCAGTTCGCCCATGCTGACCATGGCCGCCATGGCCGTGCGCTGGGCGTAGCCGGCCTGCTCGTGCAGCCCCTTCTTCTCGGCCAGGATGCGCTTGGCGACCTTGAGCTTGCCGAGCAGTTCGGGCCGGTCGAAGCTTTTCTGGATGAAATCGTCGCCGCCGGCTTCATAGCACAGCATGCGGGTCTCGCTGTCGTCGTACGCGGAGACGAAGAGCACGGGAATGTCCTGGGTTTCCCAGTCGTCCTTCAGGCGGCGGCACAATTCGTAGCCATCCATGACCGGCATCGAGATATCGAGCAGGAAGAGATCGGGTTTGACCTCGGCCAGGCGGGCCAGGCAAGCCTCGGCGGACGAGAAGGTTTCCAGTTCGCAAGCGCCCTGCAACATCCCGGCCAGAACATAGAGCGTGGTCTGGTCGTCATCGACGACAAATACCCGAAGTCCGCCAGTCATTACGCTACTCCCGCAGTCAGTATCTATTCATTCTGAATTTTTTACGGGAATACCGCAAGCATTCAAATCATTCGACGACCGCCTCCTTCCTGGCGGCGAGCAGCGAATACACGGTGGGCACGACGAACAGCGTGAAGAAGGTGCCGAGCAGCAGGCCGCCGACGATGACCCAGCCGATCTGCTGACGCGATTCGGCCCCGGCGCCGCTGGCCATGGCCAGCGGCAGGGCACCCAGCACCATGGCGCCGGTCGTCATCAGGATCGGCCGCAGGCGCAGGAAGGCCGCCTCGACGACCGCCTCCTTGATGGTCATGCCCTTCTCCTGCAACTGGTTGGCGAATTCGACGATCAGGATGCCGTGCTTGGTGATCAGGCCGACCAGCGTGACCAGCCCGATCTGGCTGTAGACGTTGAGCGTGCCGTTGGTCAGCCACAGGGCGAGCAGCGCGCCGGCCATCGACAGCGGCACGGTCAGCATGATGATCAGCGGATCGCGGAAGCTCTCGAACTGCGCCGCCAGCACCAGGTAGATGAAGGCCAGCGCCAGACCGAAAGTGAAGGCCAGCGACGACGAAGCGAGCCGGAATTCGCGCGACTGGCCGTTGTAGTCGACGGCATAGCCCGGTTTCAACACCTGGCTGGCCGCGGCATCCATGTAGGCCAGCGCTTCGCCCATCGTATAGCCCGGCGCCAGGTTGGCGGTGATGCTCACCGCCCGGCGCTGGCCGAAGTGGTTCAGTTCGCGCGGCGCGACGGTTTCCCTGACCAAGACCAGATTGTCCAGCGAGATCATGCTGCCGTCGCGGCCGCGGACGTAGATATCGCGGATATCGTCGGGCTTGGTGCGATCGACGTCGGCGACCTGTACGATCACGTCGTACTGCTCGCCGTCGCGCTTGAAGCGGGTGACCTGGCGGCCGCCGAGGAAGGTTTCCAGCGTCCGGCCGATGGTCTCGACCGGCACGCCGAGATCGGCCGCCTTGTCGCGCTTGACCTCGATGGACAGTTCCGGCTTGTTCAGCTTGAGGTCGGTATCGACATTGATCAGACCGGGATTCTTGGCCACTTCGGCCAGCAGCTGACTGGTCACCTGCTGCAGGTCGTCGTAGGACGCCGAGGTGACGATGACGAAATTGATCGGCCGCTCGCGCGGACTCTGGCCGAGCGACGGCGGCGTGATCGGGAAGGCCAGCACGCCGGGAATGCCGGCGAATTTCGGGAACAGTTCCTTGGCGATCTCGGGCGAGCGACGGTCGCGCTGGTTCCAGTCGGTCAGGCCGAGGAAGGAAATGCCTTGGCTGACGGTCGGGTTGCCGGAAACGACGAAGTAGCGCTCGACGTCCTTGGTCTCGCTGTAGATGCTCTCGATCTGCCGGGCGTACTTGTCGGTGTAGTCGAGGGTCGCGCCATCCGGGCCGAGGAAGGCGCCGAGAATGATGCCGCGGTCCTCGACCGGCGCCAGTTCGGATTTCAGCGCCTTGAGCAGCACGCCGCAGGAGACCGCGACGGCGACGAATCCGGCCAGAATGATCCAGCGCCGGCCCAATGCTACGGTCAGCACCTTTTTATAGCCAAAATTCAAATTATTCAGGAAGCGCTCGACGAGCAGGAAGCCCTTGCCGTGCTTTTCCTCGTGCCGGAGCAGTAGCGAGCACATCATCGGCGACAGGGTCAGGGCGACGAAGCCGGAGACCAGCACGGCGCCGGCCAGGGTCAGCGCGAACTCGATGAACAGCTTGCCGGTCCGCCCGGTCATGAAGGCGACCGGAGCATAGACGGCGGCCAGGGTCAGCGTCATCGCAACCACCGCGAAGCCGATTTCCTGCGCCCCCTGGAAGGCTGCCTGGCGGCGCGGCATGCCGGCCTCGATGTGGCGGAAGATATTTTCGAGCACGACGATGGCGTCGTCGACGACCAGCCCGATGGCCAGCACCAGCGCCAGCAGGGTCAGCGTGTTGATCGTGAAGCCGAGCGCGAACATGATGCCGAAGGCGCCGACCAGCGAAACCGGAATGGTGACCAGCGGAATCAGCGTCGCCCGGAAATTACGCAGGAAGAAGAAAATGATCGCCAGGACGAGCAGGATGGCCTCGGCGATGGTCTTGAACACCGACTGGATCGAGCGTTCGATGAAGACGCTGGAATCGTAGGCAATCTTCGCCTGCATGCCGGCCGGCAGTTCGCCGGTGATGTTCGGCAACTGGGCGCGCAGGGCTTTCGCCAGATCAAGCGGATTGGCCGTCGCCTGCTTGATGACGCCGAGCCCCACGGCCGAACGCCCCTTGAAGCGCACCGAGCTGCGCTCGGCGGCCGGGCCGACTTCGACCCGGCCGACATCGCGGATGCGCACCGGATAGGCATCGGCCGTCTTGACGATGATCGCGCCGAATTCCGCCGGCGTCTTCAGGTCGGTATTGGCGACCACGGAAAATTCGCGCTCGCGGCTTTCGATACGCCCGGCCGGCACCTCGACGTTCTGCTGCTTCAGCGCCGCCTCGACGTCGGCCGGGGTCAGCTGGTAGGCCGCCATGCGCTGCTTGTCCAGCCAGATGCGCATGGCGAACTTGCGCTCGCCGAAGACGCGCACGTCGGCCGCCCCGGGCAGCGTCTGCAGGCGCGGCTTGACGATGCGGTTGGCGATGTCGGTGACTTCCAGCGCCGAATGCTGGTCCGACGAAAAGGCGAGCCAGATGACCGGGTTGGCATCGGCCTCGACCTTGGCGATCACCGGCTCGTCGACGGCATCCGGCAGCTTGTTGCGGACCCGTGAAACGCGGTCGCGGACATCGGCCGCTGCTGCTTCCGGCGGGCGCTCCAGCTTGAAGCGCACTGAAATCTGGCTGTTCTCGGCGCGCGAGATGGAAGTGATCACTTCCACCCCTTCGATGCCGGCCAGCGAATCCTCCAGCGGCTTGCTGACCTGCGACTCGATGATCTCGGCCGAGGCGCCGCGGTAGGTCGTATCGACCGTGACCACCGGCTCGTCGATCTTCGGGTACTCGCGGACCGGCAGCCGCGTGTAGGAAACAATGCCGAGCAGCATGATGACCAGCGACAGCACGGTCGCGAAGACCGGCCGCTTGATGCACAGATCGGAAATCTTCATTGGCCGGCCGCCGTCCCGGCCGCAGGCGCCGCCGGCGCCCCCTCGCCGATGGCCCGCACCGGCACGCCTTCGCGCAGCTTCAGTTGACCGGCCGTGACGACCAGATCGCCGTCGGCCAGGCCTGCGACCACTTCGACCTGCGCGGCGCGGCGCACGCCGAGCCTGACCTTGACCAGCGTCGCCTTGCCGTCGACCACCTTGAACACCGCCGGCTGGCCGCCGGGCACGATGGCCTGTTCCGGCACCATCAGGACCGCCTTGCGTTCGCCAAAAAGCAGGCGGACACGGACGAACATGCCCGGGCGCAACTTGCCGGCCGCATTGTCGAGCCGGGCGCGGGCGGCAATGGCGCGGCCGTTGGCATCGACCAGCGGATCGGTGGCGTCGAGCACTGCCTTGAAACGTTCGCCGGTCAGCGCATCGCTGGTCACCTCGACCGTCTGCCCCTTGCTCAGGCGGCCGATATAGGTTTCCGGCAGCTTGAAATCGACGCGCAAGGTGGCGACGTCCTCGATGTTGATCAGCTCCTGGCCATCCTTGACGTAGTCGCCAACCCCGACATTGCGCAGGCCGACCACGCCGGTGAACGGCGCCCGGATGCTGGCCTTGGCCACCTTCGCCTCGGCCAGCTGGACGGCCGCCGCCTGGACTTTCAGCGTCGCGGCCGAGTTGTCGACCGCCTGCTGGCTGAGAAATTTCCGGCCATACAGTTCGAGATTGCGTTGATGGCTGCTCTGCGCCAGCGCCAGACTGGCCCGCGC
Source organism: uncultured beta proteobacterium (assembly GCA_903922075.1). Classification (GTDB taxonomy): domain Bacteria; phylum Pseudomonadota; class Gammaproteobacteria; order Burkholderiales; family Rhodocyclaceae; genus Azonexus. The sequence goes on from CAIXSK010000343.1 coordinate 6,181, forward strand.
CTGCTGCAGTTCGGCCTGCTGGACGGCGGCATCGAGCGTCACCAGCGCCGTCCCCTTGGCGACCACGGTGCCGTCCTTGAAGCCGATCGCGGCAATGCGCCCGGCGATTTCCGGACGCAGCACCACCGACTCGTTCGACTTCAGCGTGCCGACCGCCGAGACGTCATCGGAAAAATCGCTCGCCTTGACCCGGGCGACCTCGACCGAGGTCGGA